>CAIKVR010000278.1 GCA_903830915.1 uncultured Bacteroidales bacterium | reverse complement strand
TTAGTTATATTATTAAGCGGATTATTTCTATCATTTGTGAGCAGATATTCATTTATGGAATACTTCACACATCCACAACTTTTAAAATTCTTTTGCTCAAACTTTAGCTTTTTGAATTTTATACAACCTTGTGTGCCAGGAGTTTTTTTGGAAGAAGGAATCAATTGCGATGTAAATGGTGCATTATGGACTTTAAAGGTGGAGATTAGTTTTTACCTGTCAATACCCATAATTCTCTATATTATTGAAAAAGCGAAACGGAAATACATACTTTTAATTATCTTGTATTTACTATCTGTTATTTTTAAAAATTCGTTTGAGCTACTATATCTTCATACTCATAATAGCAGCTACAATATAATAGCAAGACAGCTCCCCGGGTTTTTATCGTATTTTGTAAGTGGAATTGGAATATATTATTACTTAGATTTTTTTGAAAAAAATAAAATTTGGCTTATAGCAATCGGTTTAATAATTCTTGTCATTGAAAAGAAATTAGAATTTGAAATTTTAACTCCTGTTGCACTTGCTGTAGTCGTTTTCACTATTGCCTTCAGTTTTAAAAGTCTAAATTCATTTGGAAAATATGGTGATGTTTCCTATGGAATATATATTTTTCATTATCCAATAATTAAAACGGTAAAAAGTTTGGGTTTTTTCGAAAATTATAATCCAGTCATAGTATCTATCTTCCTCATTTTTATTATCTTATTGACTGGATTTATTTCATGGCATTTTGTAGAGAAGCGTTTTATAAAAATTAGTCATTCTGCAAAGTAACCTACTATGAATCATATATTAGAGAAAAAATATGCATTTCAGGCATTTAATATCTTTTTGTTCCTATTTATTAATGGGTTATTTATTTTCAAATATATAGGTAGAACTAACTATAGTCCATTTTTAGTATTTTCACTTTATACATTTGTTTGCGTTGCTGTCATATTCTTTCAAAACAAATTATCAGTAAAACTGACTGAAAGAGCATTAAAGACTTTATATTATTCAATTTCCATAAGCATAATTCTAATAATATCCGGATTATTAGTTTCCATTAATCCTTTATCTCTACAAGTTGATCGTTGGTCAGCTATTCACAACTTTCTTACTAACTTATTTTCAGGACAATACCCATATTCAGCACGCACTCATTTAGGAGGATATGGCTCTCCGTTCCCTGCCTGGCAGTTTTTTCACATACCATTTTTCTTGATTGGTAACATTGCATTAGCTATGATTTTTTGTGTTATTTTGCTTAGTATTGTTTTGGTATGGTACTCAAAATCATACAAAAAATCCATTACATATTTGTCACTTATCATTATTTCTCCTGCTTTCTGGTACGAAGCAGCAGTGAGGAGTGATTTACTATATAATTTTATTCTCTGTTTTCTGATAATTTTATACGTTAACAAAAAGAACATGAAGATTTCTACAAAACCTATTCTGATCGGAATTATTTGCGGAATTTTTCTTTCAACCAGAATTTCTGTTATCATTCCCTTGTCAATTTATTTATTTTCTGATTTTTTACAATCCACAAAAAAACAAAAGATCTATTTTTCGTTATTTTCAGTTTCAATATTTATTGTTACATTTTTACCATTTATTTTCTGGGATTTTAATTCTTTGTTCTTCTTTAAATACAATCCTTTTGTGCTACAATCCAGACAAGGATCAGTTTCTGTTATGATATTGATTGCTATGTTAGGAATTTATTTTTCAATGCGTTGGAAGAGTGATATTTACCTATATTGCAATTATGTTACAATAACATTGGTTTTATTAGTGTTTTTAACGTTTTTACATAATATGGTAATAGATCATTTTGTTAACGGACTATTTAGTTCAGCTTATGATATTAGTTATTTTAATATGTCCATTCCGTTTTTGATTTACAGCATTGTTAATGAACCAAGCAATTCGAATTATGAAGCGATTAACTTCTGACCATTATTTTCATATCCTTCCTGAAAATTTGAATTGTGCACAATGTATCTTGAAAGGATTTCAGAAAGAATTCGACATTTCGGATATTGAAATTGAAGAATACCGTGCCTGGGGTGGTGGACGTGCTGAGGGTGGAATTTGTGGTGCATTGTTTGCAGCCGAAAGATTGCTTAAGCAAGCCGGAAAGAAATCAATTATAGATGATTTCCGAAATAATGCAGGTGGAATACTCTGTTCAGAGATAAAAGATAAACAGTTCACCTGCACCGAATACGTTCGTATGATAGATGAACTGATTATAAAATCTTACAGATCTCATTAGGAACAATGACATCTTTAGCTTATATTATTTTGCAAGTAATACTTTTACTTTTTCAGAAATTAAACGTCCTTCGGTTTTCCCTGCAAGTTGTTTGCTGGCTACACCCATCACCTTGCCCATATCCTGAGTACCTGCAGCACCAAGTTGAGCTATAATAGCTACTACAGCAGCTTCAAGGTCAGCATCCGACATTTGAGCAGGTAGGTATTTTTCAATCACACTAGCTTCTGCTAATTCGTTTTCAGCCAATTCGGGGCGATTCTGCTCTGTATAAATCTGAGCAGATTCTTTTCGTTGTTTCACCATTTTTTGAAGAATCTTCACAGCAACATCATCTGCAAGATTTCCATCACTGCCTTTAGATGTTTTAGCTTCCAAAAATTCCTTTTTCATTCCGCGCAAGGCTTCTAAAGCAACCTTATCACGGGCTAACATGGCAGTTTTAATATCGCCACTAACTTTATCAAATAGTTCATTCATTGCTGTATATTTTCAAATTTAATTACTTCATTAATCTTCTTTTCCAAGCGGGAATATTTACTACTTTTTTAAATGTGGATTCGTCTTCCAAATCATCTAAATTTATAACCGGATATTCAAGTTCTGGTTCAGGTTGATCTTGAGTTTTAACTTCGGGGACAATTTCAAGATCTAAGTCAAGCTCTGGTTCTTTTTCAGATTCAGGATGAAGTGAGTTTACATAATACTCGTTAAATGACTTCTCAATGTCGGGTTTTAAAGCTTCGTGATCTTTACTTATAGTTTCTGATTCCAGATTAGTTCCTATTTTTTCATTAGTTGAAAAACTAAAAAAATCTGAAGGGTTTATTTCAACTATAGGTGGTTTACGAGGATTAACTCTGGCAATGGTTGGTGGCATTCCGGGTATATCGCTAACTTCGAAACCAGTGGCAATCAATGTTATTTTAACTTTATCTTTGAGTTCTTCGTCAAAACTTGCTCCCCAGATAACCTGAACATTAGGACCCACTTTCGACATAAATTCATGGATTTGTTCTACTTCTTCCATTCGAATTTGGTCGCTGTTTGAACAATACAAACTCAAAAGAATTTTGCTTGCTCCACTCACATCGCTGGTATTCAGAAGTGGAGAATTCAATGCATCTTCAATCGCTTTGGTAATGCGGTTTTCGCCCGAAGCATAACCAGTATTCATAATGGCAACATGACCATCTTTCATGATGCTGTACACATCGGCAAAGTCGGTGTTTATATAGCCCGGAACAGTGATAATTTCTGCAATTGCCTTGGCAGCATTAGTCAATACATCATCCGCTTTTGCAAATGCATTTGAAAGTTCCAGATCGGGATAAATTTGCTTCAGCTTCTCGTTGTTTATAACTAAAATAGCATCAACGTGTTCGCTTAGCGCCGCAACACCTTCCAATGCCTGACGAATTTTCATATTTCCTTCAAAAGCAAAAGGAATGGTTACAATACCAACAGTAAGTATACCTAGATCGTGAGCGGCTTTTGCAACTACAGGAGATGCTCCTGTACCGGTTCCACCACCCATACCAGCAGTGATAAAAACCATTTTGGTATTATCTTTTAGTAATTCCTGAATTCTTTCGATTGACTCTTCGGCTGCCAGTTTAGCAACTTCAGGTTTACCTCCTGCTCCTAGGCCCTCAGTGGTATCTGCTCCTAGTTGTATCTTGATGGGTACAGGCGATTTATGCAATGCCTGATTATCGGTATTACAAACCACAAAAGAAACATCGGTAATTCCCTGACGATACATGTGATTCACTGCATTTCCACCGCCACCGCCCACTCCAATGACTTTGATAATTGAACTGTCGACCAGCGGCAATTCCAATGGCAAGCTTTCGTCTAAATATCCCATAGTATATTATTTTCTTAAATTTCAATTAATTATAAAGTAATATATTGTGCAAAAATCCTCTGAAATAGCTGATTTTATTCGAATTTAATTTCACTTTGACTACCAAAATAGTTTGTATATCTTTGTGTAAGTCTTTTAATAAACTTATTACCATCAGGAAGTTTTGGTTGTTTATTCGGGTCTTCTAAAACTTTTACATCCGGATGTTCTATCCTATAGTCATGTGTTAGCAAGATTGTTCCAATCAATAGTGCATATTTTGGATCATAATATTTCTTATCAGTATCCTCAGATAACCAATCTGAGTGATCACCAAACCGTGAATAAATGCTTGTCTTCTGAGTAATAAATTCAATAATACTATTAAGTTTTGCACCTCCTCCGGTTAACACAATACCGGCTTTTAATTTAAAAGTAAGATTTAATATTACATCAAAAACAGGTTGTAATATTTCCTCCAACCGTGCTTCAATAATGGTAGCAAGGAATTTTGTGGAGATATTCACCGGTTTTGCTCCTTCTTCAACAGCTGCAACCTGTATATATACTGGATCAACAACCAATGAATCCATCGCAAAGCCTTTTAAACATTTAAGTTTTTCAGCATTAACTTCACTGATACCTAATTCCTGAATATCTTTGGTTATATTATCTGCTCCGAGGGGCACAACTATGTAATTTCGTAAAATACCATCATGATAAACCGCGAGGGTAGTAGTTGTTGCTCCAAGATTTATTAATGCACAACCCACTTCTCTGTCCTGCTCTTCAAGCACTACAGTTGATAATGCCTGAATGGCTAATGGGTTGTATTCCATCACAACACCTGTACGATCGAAACAACGTTCCAACTCAGCTTTAATTATTGAATTTCCAACAACAATGTTATATGTTGCAGTTATTTGTCTGGCATTCTGACCAACCGGATCATCCATCAATTTACCATCAACAGTATACGAAACAGGAATGGTCTCAAACACAGTTATATTCTGATTTGCTATATTTCTTTCACATTCCTCAAGCATATCTGCTAGTAAATCGTTAGTTATTTCATAAACTTTACCTAACGATCTGTTCAATGTTTTCTGTATAATTTTCATGCTTTTAGCACCAATTGCCACCGAAACGGGGCTTATGTTCGGAATTTTTGAGCTGTTTTTTAGCAATTTAAGCAATTCACTTATTTTAAACGAAGCACCTGTAGGTTTTTCAACAATACCCCATTTTACTTCCTCAGAAGGTTTTGATTCTTCGGAGAGTACCTTAACAGCTCCGCTTTCGAGTACTTCGGCTGCCATTACCGAAATAAGCGTACTTCCAAAATCTACTGCAACAACTTTATTTGAAATCATATTTTTTTGGCAATTATACTGTCTTTCTTCAATTTGTCGATCTTTTTCAATGAATCAACAACAATTTTTACAGGAAATTTCATTTCTTCCTTTTTGTTACAAACAATTTGATCCTTATATTGTAAGTCTATAAGTTTGTATTTATTCCAACCAATTACATTGAATCCATTTTTATATAACTTATGTAATTTCTCCAGTTTTTTTTCATAATTTTCAAGTGTTCCCAACAAAATGATTGCATC
>CAIKVR010000277.1 GCA_903830915.1 uncultured Bacteroidales bacterium | reverse complement strand
TCTTTCACGCATCGAAGATAATGAATATCAATGAGATGAGCAAATAAATTGGTAACTATTTTTAATCTTTTACTCTGTTAAATTCATAAAATATTCTGTATCATCAACTTAGAGGGGCTGAGTAGTTACAAAAATATTGAATATGAGGAATGTGCAAATTGTAACAATAATAACATTTAGTGTAAAGTAGGAGTATAAAGTTTGATCTGACTTACCTGATAAGTTTGACAGATAAAAAGTGCCAATTATAGTAAAAAGAAGTGCAATGCTAAGCGATGTAGATAATATACAGAATGACATTTTGTTTTTTTCAAAAACAGGATATTTTGTCAAATAATATCCAAGCACAACAAAACCCAATGAACCACTAAAATAGTAGGTTATCTGTGAAAAGTATCTGAATTCTGAAACCTGAGTTTGACTGAGAAAAGTTACTATAATCCATAGTGTCAGAAAGTATAAAATTTCATTTTTCGAACTATTTCTGACCCACTTTCCAATAATTGGTAGAAATAAATATATTCCTATTATGAGGTAGATATACCAATAATGAAAAGCTATACCGCTACTTAATTTCGAGGAAATATTGCTTAAGGCATCACTTGTATTATGAACTTCTCCCGAATGAATTTTCAACCCCAAATTCATTACAATATGTATCAAACCCCAGAAAAAGAATGGAATAAGTACACGGAGAAATCTTTTTTTTAGGAAAGTACTCAAATCATATTCTTTTGGCAATAACAATGCTCCGGTAACCATCAGGAAAAGGGGAACACTACCACGAACTATTGAATTGAAAATATTTCCAACCCACCACCATGAATTTACTATAGTACCAAACTGATAAGTTAGTGGACCTGAGACGTGCAAAATAATTACGCCAATTGTTGCAATTGCTCTCAGATTGTCAATCCAATAAAGTTTTTCATTCTCAACAAGATTTTCCATTCTTTAAAATTTAATTTTAAATATAATCCTGAGGATTTTTGCCTTAAATAACAATATATCTGACAATATAAATCTTTTCAAAATAATTTGTTTCAACAAAAAATACTGCCATTTAGTAACAGAAACATCAACATAAAAAAGTCTCAATTCTTGCATTTTTAGAACATAACTATATTTTCGTCTTAAATCAGCTGTAGTATGTAGTAAAAGCCCACAAAATTCTGTTATTCTGGCTTTTTTAAGAAACAAACTGTAATCAGATTCTGAATTATGTTTTTGAAAAAACAACATCAAATTATCAAACAAATTAATCATTGAAACAAAATGATTTTCAGACTTATATCCTGTTGTGTATGAATTTATATTTACCTGATTGTAGTAATAGAAGGGGAAATGAATAATTTGATACTTTCTTGAAAAATAAAATAGTTGTACAGTTGCAAAATAGTCTTCTCCATAAGTTGAAGATTTGAGGATAGAAATATTATTATCTAACCAAATATTTCTTTTGGATAATGTTCCCCAAAGTGCTGCACGAGCTCTATGACAGGCAATTGCCTCGATATATTGTTTAGGATTTGTCGGAAATTGCTGTGAAAAAAGTATCTGATTCTCGTCTCCTTTGTAAAAAATATAAGTGTCGCTTGTAACAATGTCAGATTCAGATTCTTCGATGGCAGAAACCAGTAATTCTACAGCATTTTCAGCAATAAAATCATCGCTGTCAACCCACAATAAATAATCACCTGTAGCTGAACTTAAAAGTGTGGTCCTTGTTTGTCCTATTCCTTTGTTTTCGGTGTTATTAACAATTAATACCTGATCCTTTCTAGTTGGATAATAAGAAATGACTTTACGAAGCAACTGCATACTATTATCTGGCGTACAGTCATTTGCAAATATGAATTCGATATTATGATAAGTTTGTGAAAAAAGCGAATTTGCACACCTTTCTATAAACAATTCCACATTGTAAACCGGGATCAAAATTGAAACCTTAGATTGTGTGATTTTCAAAGTCTTATCCATTCCGATGGAATTAATTGAGTGGTATCCAAAGTAGGATCAACATACCATACTGCAGGTGCTATTACAATTTTAGTTGGATTCTGATTTAACCAAGCACCCCACCAGCCAAATGTACTGTTGGATACAATCTGATGTTTACATTTTGACATTAAAATTAAATCCTCATAGTCTGAAAAACCAGTTACAAAATTAACAGGAGTTATTTGAGAATCTATATTTTGTTTACACCACGTAATATCGTCAGAGAAAACATAAAATTCAGGTTTATCAACTTTTTCCAAAATATATTGAATTGCTGTATTATAAAATTCAACAGAACAAACTCCAAATTGCTGATTTACAATAGGATTAGAAACATAATCACCTCTACGAACATGAATAGCAACTGAATTTTTTATATTAATTTCTTTCGATTTTGTCTGAAACGGCTCTGTAAGAAATTTGTTTTCAATTGTAATCTCATTTAATAATACTGAGCGTATTGATTCAAAATAAAGGGGACATTGCCAATAACCATCCAAATGAGCAGACTCAGTATGATTTAACACTTCTGAGTGGTATCCATACGAACTTTCTCGAATATAATTCCAGCGAAAAATATCAAACCCCATTTTCCATAACCGACGTTTAATTGGCTGAAAAACAGATAAACCCAAAACAGCTATCTTGTCAGCTTTTGTCGCAAAATCAGCATTAATCTGAAATGCTTTAAGTTTAAAATCACGTTTAGTTACATTAGCCTGAATATCATAGAAATCGATGTCAATTTTCAATTCAGTTTTTTGATCGATTGCTAACCTGCGACCAATTGCATATTGAAAAAGCTGATTCCCAAGACCTCCCTGTAACTTTGTGATAATCATTTTTTAGTAAGTTCAAAAATTCCACAACCATAATGACAACCAAAATTACGTAGAATGTCTGATTCTACAAGATTCACATTTTCAGTCAAATCGCCGGCATCGTTCACAAATGAAAAACTGTCAATTACAAAATTATCTGAAAATAAATTAATCAGATAGTTGACTGAGAAAACCCTATGTGCGTTAAAATTAATTCGTTGTGGACCTATTGGAACTGAAAAGTAAAATTTTCCACCGCTTTTAAGAATCTTTGTTATATTTTCCACCGCTTTTTCGTGTCCTAAATAATCAATAGGATCTCCATATCTGCCTAAACCGAAATGCTCAATGGAATGAAGTGCCGAAATGGAATCGCAATAATTATGCATATTTTCAGGCAATTGCATTAAATCTGCTTGCTTGAATATGATATTTTTTACATTGCTTTTTTGTTCCCTGATATCAAACACTTCAATCTCCCGAAAAACAGCAACATGAGCAACAAATCCATCGGTACGTGAACCTATATCTACATGTCGGACCGGTTTATTCTCATATATTTTGCGGGCAACAACTAAGTCCTGATGAAAATAATGACCCGATGCAGCACCGGATTCAGCATATCTGTCGTCAAAAATTGGACGATTTGAACCAAATGGAAACCGATTATCATTACTCATTTGTTTTTGAAGTTCTTTTTTATCGCTCATATACAACGATAAACCGGAGATAAACTTTCCCATTTTTGGGATATCTACACCCAAAAGATTCAGATTTCCAAATACCTTATTCCTCAAAAATGACATAGTTTTACTGTTTGATTTATTAATGAATTTATTAATCTGATTAGTTCTAACCAGTAATCTTTAAATTTAATTCCGAGATTTTTTTTGACTAGTTTTGGCCATTTCCAGTCCTGATAAAATAATTGTGAAATTCCGGGGGCAAGAATCAATCCCCAAATTCCTAAAGTTGTAAAATAAAACAATAGAAATAATATGGTAATAGACATAAATCCTGTCAGCAAAGCTGATTTCATAAAAGGGACTTCATTTCCGGATAGAAGTAAAGAAATTGATATGCTCTGAATAGAATCAAGATATGCAAAAATTAAAAGCGCTATTATCATGAATGTGGGAAGAAGTTGCGTTTTACTGTGAATTAAACCGAGAAGAAATGGACCAGCAATTATAAATCCAACTCCACATATAACGAACACACCCAATAATATCAACCGGCTCTTAATATACATTCGCTTCAAATGAAAAAGATTATCATTCACTCTGTGATGAGTAATTTTCGGATAATATGTTGAAAACCAGAGTGCTCCAAATGAAACAATTAAATCAATAATTTGCTTGGTAGTACCATAAGAACCTATTTGTGAAAGACTAAGATACAAAGGAGCAATAAGAACAATCAGTTTATTTACCAAAAACATACCAATTGTGGTAATACCTATTTTTACGGCATTCGGAGTCATAATTTTCATTATTTCCTTCACCGATATAGATATTGAGTCTTTTATACGTTGTTTAATCTCCGAATCATAAAAAGCAATATAGCATAAAATCCTGTTTACTATATCGCTCACCAACTGACCAATTACCAGTGAAATAAGTCCAAATCCAAGAAGTAAAAATATGATTGAAGAAATAATTCTGCTTGCCTGACCTAATATAGTAATTTGAAGGTTTTTCTTTATTAACCCTCTTCCGATGAGTAAAGAGCTATAATAATAAGTGTAAAGCTGATAAGCAACTAATACTCCATAAGTGAACCATGCAAACCAGACTTCATTCTTATTACCACTATATTTTTCAAGTACAGTCTTTAAATATAAAGGGCTGATAGCAATAAACAGAACCAAGAAAACTATTGCAAGAACACCATAATATCTTCGCATAGCTGAAATTACGCTTTTCAACAAGCCATAATCTATGGACTTATCATTTTCATCTACTGTAGTATATCCAGTAGTTTTTAGTTCTTTTACACCACTGAAAATATAAGTGATATTTCTTGAAAACGAATTTGAAAATCCAAAATCGAGTAATGCAGCTAAACTTCCAATAATCAAAAATATATTCCAAAGTCCCACTTCTTCGCTGGGCAACATGTGAAGAACCAGAGGAAGTACAATTAATCCTGAAGCCACCCGCATGAATGTGGCTAAAAAATTCCAGATTACATCTTTTTTTCCTATATTCATTATCGATATTAAGCTTTTTGGAGTATTTCTGCAATTACTTTTGCAGCTTGACCTTTACCATATAAATCAATTGAAAAATCTGAGGTTTTAGTTTTAAAAAACTCAAAAGCTGAACCTAATTTTTCAGAATTGCTGCCAACCAGCACATTAAATCCATTATCAACCAGTTCAACCCATTCAGTTTGTTCGCGCAGTGTGATGCAGTGTTTCCCAAAAAAGAAAGCTTCTTTCTGAACACCACCGCTGTCCGTTATCACTAATTCACATGATTTCAATAGCATTATCATGTCAAAATAACCAACAGGTTCGATCAACCTAAATTCTGGCACTATGTTTTGTTGTGCCAAAATGTTTCGGGTACGGGGATGAATGGGAACAATAACCGGAACTGAGTGATTAATTTTATTTAGTCCTGAAATAATATTTCGTAAATTCTCAGGTGAATCTGTATTTTCCTGTCGGTGGATAGTTCCCAAAATAAATTTGGACAAATTGATTTTAGTTAGAATATCCGACTTTTGTTCAGCTTTTGCAGCATAATAAATGGCTGCATCCTGCATTACATCACCATTCTTTATGATTCTGATTGGCATATTATCAAATCCTTCACGTTCAAGGTTTTTCACTGCAGTATCGGTTGGGCAGAAAAGTATATTAGAAATGCGGTCAGTCAGAATGCGGTTTATTTCTTCGGGCATTTCCATGTTGTACGACCGCAATCCGGCCTCTACATGAATTAGCGGAATATGTAGTTTTGAAGCGGCTAATGCACCTGCCAACGTTGAATTGGTATCTCCATAAACTAAAACTCCATCCGGTTTCTCTTTTATCAGTATATCTTCAATGCCTTCCAACATTCTACCAGTCATTGCACCATGAGTCAACCCATGAATATCAAGCTGATAAGCTGGTTTTGGTATTTCCATTTCTTCAAAGAATACTTCCGACATATTCGAGTCAAAATGCTGTCCGGTATGGATGATTTTTTCATCAATACCAAAAAGTTTAAACTGACGGCTCAAGGTTGCTGCCTTGATAAACTGGGGTCGTGCTCCGACTATAGTTACAATCTTATTCATAAATCACTTATTAATTTTGCAAGTTCAGCGGTTAATGAACGGCGTGAAAAGCGGTGAACTGAAGTATTATTCACTTGTAAAGTATTCGTTTTATAACAATTATAATAGCTTAAAATTGCCTCTTTGGTTGCAATTTCGTCATTGAAATCTACCATTATTCCGGCTTCAGTTTCAGTCAGAATGGTTGCAGCATCGCCATCCACAGGCCCTACAGCTAGAATCGGGCGTTTAGCTGCCATGTATTCGAAAAACTTACCTGTCAGAATTCCTTTTGCATTTCCTGAATTATTGATTAGTAGCATTAAAACCTGAGAGGATTGCTGTTTAGCAATTGCATCACTGTGAGTCAGATAATCAATTTTTAAAAGATTATCCATTAAATTTAAATTTCTAATATCTTCTAATACCGAAAAATCTACTTTTCCAATCAACTGAATCTGCAAATCTGATTTAAAATCAGGTATTTCCTCGCAAATTTCACACAACACTTTCCAAATGGTTTTTGGATTACGGGCTGCATTCAATGTTCCAATATGTGAAATTGAAAATTTTTGGTCAATTTGAACAGCAGTTTTCTGAACATCAGATTCATCATAACCATTAGAAATTACTTGAATTTGTTTTGGTTTTAATAATTCATATTCAGCTTTCATACCATTGGATACAACTATAACACTATCAGCACGTTGAATAACTTTTCTTTCCTGATTATGATGAATTTTATCTGATATCCTATTAAGATTCAAATCTTTATAAAAATCTATATTTGTCCATGGGTCACGAAAATCGGCTATCCATGGAATATTTGGAAATTGCTTTTTCAATCCCATGCCGATTAGGTGCATTGAGTGTGGAGGACCTGTGGTAATGATGGCATCAACGGGATTTTCCTGTAAGTATTTTGTCAGGAATTTCATTGATGGCTTTATCCAAAAACGACGTGGGTCAGGAATCAGAAAATTTCCACGAATCCAAATGGAAAGTTTGTCTTTCCAACCCTGTTTTTTATTTTCTGAAATAAAACCTGCATTTATAGTTTCATTTTTTTTTCCAAAGAGATTTCTATAAACATTATATGGTTCCCAAATAGGAGTTTTTAAAACAGTTACATCAGTAGGAATATCTTTTTCAAATGATTTATCAATTGACGGAAATTCGGGGTTTTTAGGAGTATATATTATAGGTTCGTAATCAAATTCACGTAGATATTTGGTGAATTTTACCCATCGTTGCACACCGGCACCACCACTCGGAATCCAGTAATATGTTATGATTAAAGCTTTTTTCACAACTTATTGTAATGTAATGAGATAGTATCCACAGGTAGTAATAAAATTGCGAAAATATGGAATGGCAAAAATACCGTAAAGTACTCTTGGTTTTAATCCGAATTTAATTTCGTAGTTTGGATTGACGAAATACAGTGTTCTTTTTAGCTGCTTGTAACCATTTTTAGTTAGCAGCTTTTCAAAACGTTCCAAACTAATTCCGGTTTCTTTGATTTCCAATAGACTGGTTATTTTAGCATCACTTTCACCCAAAAGTTTCAACATTCCTTTGTAAAGAGCCACCGGAAGTAAATGGTAATAAGGCAATGCAGAAAGTAATTTATTTTCACAAATTTGCTGATGTCCACCAAAAGGATTTTGCCAAGGTGGAAAAGCAAAAAATGCAACGCCATTTACTGCCAATAAGCTTTTCATTAGTCCCAGAAATTTATCCTGATCGTGAATATGTTCTATTACATCACGCACAATTATCAAATCAAATTTTGCCTGAAATTCTTTTATTTTATAAATGTCTTCGCTGATTAGTGTTATATTAACTGATTTTGAATGTGTTGAATAGTAAGCTTTCCCTTTCTCTATTTTTGGAATACTAAAGTCTACACCGGTACATATACATCCCAAATCCAAAAATGGTTTCAGGTTTCCACCTTCACCACAACCAATCTCAAGTACCTGCATATCAGCCACAATGGGCTTCATTTCCTGTACAAAAGGCACAATGTGTTTTTCAGTACTTATAATCTGTTCATTCAGATAGCGGAGTGGATCGGCATGGCGTTTTTGCATAGTTTTTTTATCAGCTTAAAACTTCAACTGCTTTTTTCAACCGTTTTATAGTTTCTTCTTTACCAATGACAGCAGTAATATCGAACATGTGTGGACCTTTCGACTCGCCAACAACTGATAAGCGGAAAGCATTCATAACAGCCCCCAGATTATATTCTTTATCTGCAATCCATTGTTTTACAATCTCTTCGGTATTTTCGGCAGAAAAATCATCTATTCCTGAAAGAATTTCGCAAAGTTTAACAATCTGAGCCGGAGTTTCTGTTTTCCAGCGTTTTTGAACTGTTTTTTCATCATAAGTAGTAGGTGCAACAAAAAAGAACGATGATTGCGCCCACAATTCATTCACAAAATTAGCCCGCTCACGAACCAAAGAAACCACTTTTTGTACTTTCTCTGTAGTGTTTTCAATTCCTTTTTCAATTAGAGTTTTCTGAAATAAATCGGCTATTTCTTCAACTGATTTACTTTGCAGATATTTGTGATTGAACCATTTACCCTTTTCATAATCAAATTTAGCACCACTTTTACTTACACGGTCGAGCGAAAACTGATCAATAAGTTCCTGCATCGAAAAAATTTCCTGTTCTGTGCCTGAATTCCAACCAAGTAATGATAGAAAATTCACAACTGCTTCGGGGAAATAACCTGCTTCGCGATAACCTGATGAGGTTTCACCGGTTTTTGGATCTTTCCAGTTTAACGGAAAAACAGGGAAACCCAGTCGATCACCATCGCGTTTACTAAGTTTACCGTTTCCGTCAGGTTTGAGCAACAAAGGCAAGTGAGCAAACTGTGGCATGGATTCTGTCCAATCAAGGTAACGATATAACAAAACGTGAAGCGGAGCAGAGGGCAACCATTCCTCACCACGAATCACATGCGATATTTCCATCAGGTAATCATCTACCACATTAGCCATGTGATAAGTTGGTAATTCGTCTGATGATTTAAAAAGTACCTTATCGTCGATTACTGATGAATTGATAATTACTTCGCCACGAATCAAATCCTGAACCCTTATATCTTCATCAGGTTCAATTTTTATGCGAACTACATATTGCTCACCCTGAGAAATCCTATTTTCCACATCATCCTTCAGCAGGGTAAGCGAGTTTTTCATCAAACCACGTGTAGATGCATCGTACTGAAAATTCGCAATCTCTACACGTTTAGCATCCAATTCGGTTGGTGTGTCAAAAGCAATATAAGCTAGTTCAGATTCGAGTAACTGATCAACATATTTACGGTAAATTTCTTTACGTTCACTCTGTCGATATGGAGCATATTTTCCTTCCGACTTCGCTCCTACCCCTTCGTCAATAGTAATTCCCAACCAATTAAGTGCTTCAACAATATATTCCTCTGCACCGTGCACAAAACGGGCAGAATCGGTATCTTCAATGCGAAGCAGCATATCTCCTCCATGTTTTTTTGCAAAAAGATAATTATAAAGTGCGGTACGGACTCCGCCGATGTGTAATGGTCCTGTGGGACTAGGTGCAAAACGCACTCTTACTTTTCTCATTCTAAAAAAATAAATCTTATTCGGTTAAAAGAAATTATACAGATTGCAAAAATAAGAAATTTTGTTGATAAACTGGTAATACAAAAAACCTCCTAACCGTAAATCAGGAGGTTTTAATCAGTTCTTATCTTTATTTAAACAAAATTCTTTTCTCACCGATATTTTCTCCGTATTCATTTACTAGCTTCAACCAATAGATTCCTTCGGAACAAATATTTTTCAGATTTAATTCTTTCTCCTGGAAAGAGACATTATCCAATGAATAAACTTTCTGGCCCAACATATTAAATAAAAATACAGAGCAGCGACAATCAACCTTAAATTTAATCTTTAATTCACCTTCGGTGGGGTTAGGATAAATAGTTAGAGTATTTGTAGCATTTGATTTTATGTTAGTGGTAATAATTGTTGTAAATGTCATATCAGACCCATAAGTTGTTCCAACAGAATTTGTTGCGAATGCACGATAATGGAAAGTAACTCCACTGGCCAGTCCTGAAATAGTGTCAGTGAATATTCCGACTCCTTCACTGTTAATTATTTTATTGTTTTCGATTGTTGGATTGATATCAACACCCCAACAAATGCCTTTCTCTGAAACAAAAGCTGTACCTTCACTAACAACTGTTCCTCCAGCAACTGCAGATACATCAGTAATCAATGAAGGTAGGGTAGTAGTGACGACGGGCATACGGTCAATGCGCAATGTATCCAATCTGAAACTTATTATACCATCGGTTTCTGTCACATTAGAAAAAGTATGTGATGCAAAAGCATTAGTTGAATTTTTTATATAAGATAATCGTTTAGAGCTAATATTTGCTGTTCCTGGAAACGGATCGCCGGATAATGTTGGATCTGATTTTGTGTTTTGAGCACTAAAGATTCCATCGGCCTCAATCAAATCAACTCCCATAGCATTTGCATCATTGTTTGGACCATTGTTTGCCCAGGCAGCTGCATTATAGTTAATGTGATAAACAATTAAACCATGACCTGGTAAATACGCATCCCACCCTTTTTGCTGACGGTTTTCTAATGTAAAATATTCAGGATAGCTGGTATTATTAGCAGAATATTGTGTCCTGTTTGGAGTTTGCGAAATTAAATATGCTTTGTTGGATGAAGACAGTGTATCAAGAGAGTAAGTTCCAGTATCAGTAAGCTGAACAGGCGTTAACCATTTTAAAAAATATCTATCATAAGTGCAATAGGTTGGAGGTGTTCTACCTTGATTAAGATATAATCCTATGTCCATTATATTCCACGATGATAAGGTATGGTGGCTTGTACCCGAAGTTGAATAATAGTCAGCTAAACCCAATACATGTCCAAATTCATGACAGAAAGTACCAATTCCACACATTGTAGTTCCTGTATTTCCACGAAACTCGGAAGTACAAGCATAATTATAAATTATTTTTCCATTCAACTTTGTATTATAATTGGATAATTTCCATTTGTGGGGCCAAATACTATTATTTGACCCTCCTTCAGCTTCATTATATCCGGCATAATACACAAACACATTATCAACAAAACCATCATTATCAGTATCGTACTGCGAAAAATCTAACCCTTCGGCTGACGCTTTAGTACAAGCGTCAATTATCATTTGACGGGGGTTCACATCATTTCCACTTCCATTATTTGCACCATAGTAAGCCATCGAATTATCAAGAGTTACCGGTCCAAAAACATCAAATTGTGGATTAAAAACACCTGTAGAAGCATCATGAAAATAATCTCTGGCTGAGCCTGTTCCTCCATTATCTGAATATCTATTTTGATTTAAAAGGTTTGAGAAAGCAATCAATGAATCAGATGAAGCAAATTGAATATCAGAAAAATTCACGAGAAGGACTAAGGATTTTGGTGAACCTGTCAGTGGATATACTTTCATGGGTTTAGAACCCTGAAAGTCATCTTTAGATTTACTTATACGACTTTTAATATTTAATGCTTTCATGTCCGGTTCATTACTCAAAGTTCTTAGCAAATTAATTTCATCCATTTTTCGTTCACTTATTTCTGATACCCTGATATTTGTGCTGAATACCGAACCATTCTGAATTTTGGCATAAGTCATAATTCCCTCATTATCTGGAATTATCAAATATCCATCAATAGTCGTTTTATAATTATAGTATTCATCACCATGTAGTCTGATTGTAAGCTTAGACCCATCCGATTGTGTTAATACAACTGGTGTAGGTATAGCTGATGCACAGAATAAATCAATGTTATAATGAATTGATAGTAAAATAACAAGAAATATGGTTTGAAATTTCTTCATGTGTAAATAAGCAGAATAATTTTACAAAAATAGTTAGAATCAATTGATTTCAAACATTTGTTAGTTAATATTAACCCACATCTTTTGTATTATTTATCTAATTCAATTTTCACGAACTAAATGCTAACCCAGCATCGTTCATTATCTGCTAGCCTTTTCCGATGTCTATTTCTGATATATTCCATGCATAAATCGACTTCTTTTTGAGAGCATAACGTTATTACAATGACTAATAATCTGGCATCTCTAACACTTAACAGTGAAATTTCTACTTGCTGATCGAGCTTCAATTCATGATATATAGACTTGCCATTTGAACTAATGCCACATGGTGTTGCCATGCTAACCAACCAGTTACTGATAACCGGACATTCCCAATTAGTTCTTACAATCATCACAAAGTAGCGTTCTACCGATTACCGACTACATTAAAATGAACCCATTCTTTATCAACTCCTACTAATTAACAAGCTACCCCCATAGATTTTTAACCCTTCTTTAAATGAAAAGTTTCGTCTACAACAAGACCAGTTCGAAAACCACTTCTTCTTTTTTGTACCCGCAACAGCATATCTGTTTGTTTCTGGGCTGTATTATTTACGTCTGTTGCACTCCAATTGCTTGATGAAAAAAATGGATGTACCGTTTTTAGGGTCTGAATCTTCTACTTTTTCTGTCATTCGTTCCATGTTCTCTTGTCCTTTTTCACATTGTAATAGCCATGCAACATGTTCACCAGCAGTAGGCGTAATATCCATTCTGTAAACCTTAAATAATCCAAATTAAGAACTGTATATCAGCGTATTAATATTTAAAATATCCCATTTGATGAATCAGATTTATTTAAAGATTTTTTTTCGTTTTGCACTCATTATTGAAACGATCAGGGGGTCATTAACAACTAAATAAAGATACTAACAATCAGCCAAATAACCAAATAAATTTATACATTTTTAATTAGTTAAAATAAAATTTGATAATTTAATTCACAAAATATGAAATTATAGATCAGATAAGTCGACAACTTTGATTATTTTTGCAGATACCTTCTGTAAAAATCTGATATATGCGTTTGAATATTTTTTTATTGTTACTGTTTCTCTTGCCGGTTTCTCTTGTTGCTCAGGATGATACATACAAGTTCAGCAACATTTCTGTTCGGGATGGTTTATCTCAGAATTCTGTTATTCGTATCTTTCAGGATAACAGGGGATTTATGTGGTTTTGTACCCGCGACGGATTAAACCGTTATGATGGAAATTCATTCCGCATCTATCGTTCATCACTAAAAAACGAGAATAGTATTAGTAGCAGTGACGCAACCACTATTTCGGAAAATAAGGATGGAACATTTTGGATAGGAACTCATAACGGATTAAATCATTTTGATCCTCAAACAGATAAGTTTAACAGGTATTTCCATAACGATAAAGATCCACATTCACTTTCCAGTTCTACAATCAGGTATTTGCTCACTGATAAAGATGATAATACCTGGATTGGCACTGTTGCCGGTCTAGATTTTTACGACAAGAAAGCAGATTCATTTAAGCATGTCTACACTCATGCCCCGATTTCAGCATTAATGCAAAGGGTAGATGAAAGTATCTGCTTTGCTTCTTACAGCGAAGGTTTCTTCGTTTTAAATCCACACAATTGGAAACTCGTGAATTATCCATTCTCGGCAAAAGATTTTATTTATTCTCTGTTCGAAGATTCAAATCATACTCTTTGGGCAGGTATGTGGTCCAAAAGTCTGAAAAGGTTTAATCCTGCAACCAAAACCTTCGATCAGGTTCCTTTGAAAATGGGTAATGGAACCTCCTTCGACCACGAACAGATTGGTTACATGGTTGAAAATAAACCCGGAAATCTTATGTTGGCCACCCGCAAGGGTCTGTTGATTTTTGACACCAAACGAAATGAAATTATCAAACACCTGACCAATAATAACAGCAATATTAACGATGAAAAAATAATTGCACTCTACAAAGACAAAACTGCCAATATCTGGTTAGGTAGTTGGAATGGAGGAATAGATTTTTATAGTCCTTATACAAATTATTTTAATGTGACAACACCAATGCTTGTCGGCAAAGAATTAGTTGGTTGTATTAATACAATTTCTGAAATAAACGGACAAATATGGCTGGCAACCGATAAAGGTTTGGTTGTATATAATCGAGTCAATAATAGTTACAAGCAACTTTCCTTAAATATTCCCGGAGGTTACAATGAGGTAAAATTTATTTACCGTGACAATGATAAGCTTTGGGTTAGCCTTTATACCGGTGGTTTGCACATCATGAATCTGAGCTCCAACCAGATTGAAAAGACAATCAGCGGATTTACTTACGGTCATGTCAGAACAATGACCAAAGATGAAGCCGGTAATTATTGGATAGCTTCCGGAACGAACGATCCGTTTCTGATGCTGGACATGAAAACCGAAAAACTTCAGAAACGTTTTGAGATAAGAGGTGCAAAACAGTATTTTGCACCAATGAACGTTCAGGATGTTATGACAGAAAAAGGTCAGAATGTGTGGATTGGAACACGCGCCGATGGATTATACAGGTACAACTATGCCAGCAAAGAATTAAAGCATTTTCTGTCCGGACAGGAAGAAAACGCGCTTAGTAATAATAATGTAAGTGTTATTTTCAGAGATTCACGTAAAAATCTCTGGTTTGGAACTTTTGGAGGAGGAATTTGTCTTTTTAATTCCAAAACCAATACCTTCAGAACATTTGATCACCGCAATGGTCTTCAAAATGATGCTGTGTGCAGTATGCTGGAAGATAAAGATGGAACTCTTTGGATTTCGACTCTTGAGGGTATTTCACGCTTCAATTTGAAGAAAGAATCGTTCGACAATTATAACAATACCAATGGTTATCCCATTCAGGAAACCGTGTTACACTCATCGGCTGTACTGTCCGACAACAGTATCATAGTTGGTGGAGTTAATGCTCTTACCACCTTTAATCCAAACCGGATTACCCGCAACCCCCTAAAACCGAATGTGGTGATTAGTAAATTTAAGGTTTGGACTGATAATGTTTCGGAAGTTGAATCTACATCCGAGTCGGTATATCCCGACAAGGAAGTGAAGCTGAAATACTATCAGGCTGCTTTCAGCATTTATTTCGCAGCACTTAATTATGTTTACCCGAATAAAAACCAATATGCCTACATGCTTGATGGATTTGATAAAAACTGGAATTCGGTAAGAAATCAGAGTTCGGCAACCTACACAAATATTCCTCCAGGACATTATACATTCAAAGTAAAAGCCTGCAATAATGATGGGGTGTGGAACAACGAAGGAACATCGTTCGAAATTAATATTATGCCTCCGCCCTGGAAAACATGGTGGGCATATCTGTTTTATTTTACTGTGATTATTGCCATTTTAGGTGGATTTATTTATTATATTCTTAACAAGCAGCAACTCGAAACTGATATAACTATTAAACAGATTGAACAACGAAATCTGGAAGAAAATCATCAGATGCGTGTTCGGCTGTTTACCAATTTCTCACATGAATTACGTACGCCACTTACTCTTATTATTGGACCAATAAATGAGATTCTGGCCAATAAAAATCTTCCTGACTGGTTGAGACCAAAACTTGAAATGTTGTTCAAAAATGCACAACGCCTACTGTGGCTGGTTAATCAGTTAATGGATTTCCGTAAACTTGAGTCTGGCTTCATGAAACTGAATATCTCGCAAGTCGACTTTAATATGTTTATTGAGGATATTCTTCAAACATTTAAAGAGTTGGCTTCAACAAAAGATATAAAACTTGAACTGCATAATACAAATAAGAATATCGATACTTGGTTTGATCCTATTTTGTTGGAAAAAGTATTCTTTAATCTGCTTTCAAATGCTTTTAAACATACTATTAGTAATGGTTCTGTTGAAATTTCAGTGAGCGAATTACTTCCAGACGATACTAAACAATTCACAAATGCCATATTTCCGCTGAAAGGTGCTTTGCTGATTGAAGTCACGGATACAGGAAATGGAATTGAGCAACATGAAATTGAAAAGATATTCGAACCATTTTATCAGGCTCATAATCACGAGGGCGCAAATATCTATGGAACCGGAATCGGACTGAATCTCTGTAAAGGTATTGTTGAACTTCACTCGGGTAAAATCTGGGCTGAAAGCGAGAGCGGAAAGGGTTCTACATTCAGGGTTTTATTGCCATTGGGTAACGAACATTTCTCGGCTACAGAATTATCAGATTTAAAAACTGTGGAGCATGACCGCTCGGTAATTATAGATTTACCCGATAATCCTGCCCCTGTAGTATATGAAAGTACTGAAAGCAAACTTCGTAAACGTGATAATTTTACAGTTCTTGTGGTTGAAGATAACGAGGATGTGCGCAGATATGTCAAATCTTTGCTTATCGACGATTACCGGATTATTGAAGCAGAGGACTGCCTGATTGGTTGTAAACTTGCCCGAGAATTTGTTCCAGATTTAATTATCAGTGATATTATGACCCCGAATATGAGCGGTATTGAACTCTGTAATGAGTTGAAAAATAACGGTGTAACCGATCATATTCCAATTATACTTCTTACAGCTTTATCCGGATTAGATCAGGTGAAAGAAGGTTTTGAATCGTTGGCTGATGATTATATTGTGAAGCCATTTAATCCGGAACTTTTAAAACTCAGGGTCGAAAATCTTATCAGCATACGTAGGCGCATTCGTGAATCCTTTGATAAAAACAATGTATATGGTAAGATGACTCCAAACTTACCTAACGCAGAGGATAAATTTATTTCAAAGGTTTTTGAATATATTAAAGGTAATATTGATAATCCCGATTTAAGGATTGATTCATTCAGCAAAGACGTGGGAATGAGTCGTGTACAATTCTATCGAAAAATTAAATCCATTACGGGTAAAACACCAAGCACATTGATTCTTGAAATCAGAATGAATATAGCTTCCGATTTGATAAAAAAATCTGATTTGAATATCAATGAAATAGCTTATCAGGTAGGATTTAATGATTCGTCCTATTTCGGCAAATGCTTTAAAGCTTATTTTGGAGTAACTCCGGGTGAGTTTAAGTAAGTATTACTATTAATAAATCTATCCCAAGTAAATTTTGGAATCACTTTTATTAGCTCATTGGCAGTTTAAAGTCTTTAAAAGGTATAAGGCACACAAGAAAATCACTTATTAGCCCTCTCCGAGGTTATTTTTGACAGAATGCTTTGTATATTTGTTCAAATTTGGAGTGTCTGATACTATGTTGACTTAAACTTGACATGCCCGACGCACTAAAATAAAAAGCCTGAATTGTAATTATTTACAATTCAGGCTTTTTTTAAAAATTATATCTTACGCGTTTTTAGCTTTCACTACGATAGCTTTGAAAGCTTCCGGGTGATTCATTGCTAAATCGGCCAATACTTTACGGTTCATTTCTATTCCTGATTTGTGCAAAGCACCCATCAATTTTGAATAAGACATTCCTTCTAAACGTGCAGCAGCATTAATACGTTGAATCCACAATGCACGGAAATTACGTTTTTTGGTTTTACGGTCACGATAAGCATATTGCAAACCTTTTTCCCATGTGTTTTTGGCTACGGTCCATACATTACGACGACCTCCGAAATAACCTCTGGTGAGGCTTAAAATTCTTTTTCTTCTTTTACGTGAAGCAACGTGATTTACTGATCTTGGCATAATTAAATGATTTTTGAATGTTAGCGTCGCTATTCATAGCGAACTTGAGGCTAAAAGCATTCTGATTTTTGACTGAGAAAATGTTGTTTTAAAAGTAAAATTGTTGACTATTTCAAGCAAAGCATTTCTTTAACGTTGGTCAAATCGCCTTTGTGTACAAGGGCAGCATGAGTCAGGTTACGTTTTTGTTTTGTTGTTTTTTTCGTCAGAATGTGGCTTTTAAAAGCATGTTTTCTTTTAATCTTTCCTGTTCCGGTAAGGGTAAACCTTTTTTTGGCACCGGAGTTAGTTTTCATTTTTGGCATTGTTACTTATTTTTAATTGTGTAATCCTTATTATAAACTACTTCTTCACTTTTGGCGAAAACATGATAATCATGCGTTTACCTTCAAGCTGTGGCAGTTGATCTACTTTAGCATAATCTTCCAGTTCGCTTGCAAAACGTAGTAATAATACTTCGCCTTGTTCTTTAAAAAGAATAGAACGTCCTTTAAAAAACACATAGGCTTTAACTTTACAGCCTTCTTTCAAAAATTCTATAGCATGTTTCAATTTAAAATTGTAATCATGATCATCGGTTTGAGGACCGAAACGAATCTCTTTAAGAATAACCTTAGCTGTTTTAGCCTTAGCTTCCTTTTCGCGTTTTTTTTGTTGGTATAGAAACTTCTGATAATCAACAACTTTACAAACTGGTGGCACAGCATTAGGTGATATTTCAACCAAATCTAATTCAAGTTGGTCTGCTATTCGAATAGCCTCATCGAATGAATAAACACCCTGTTCGACATTGTCGCCTACCAAACGAACTTCTTTTAAACCCTTAATCTTTTCATTAATTCGATTGGGTTGTTCCTTTACATGCCCTCTTTGAGGCCTGACTGTCAATTGCTTAGCTATTGTTTGTTTCCTCCCTAACTTTAATTTATAAACGAAATTTTGTTATGCTTTTTTGAGCCCGCAAATATAATACTTTTTTTCGAATTACTAACAGCCAAACTGAAAATATTAAAAACAAATTTAGAATTTTCAATTTTATAACTTCCAATCAATCTGCTAATTGAGTAAGTTTGAGCAAATATGCTTCCAATCTGTCCATTGCTGTTTGTATATTTTCGATTGAATTGGCATACGAGAACCGAACAAATCCTTCCCCATTAGTACCAAAATCAACTCCAGGCGTAATACCAACATGTGCCTTTTCCAGCACATCAAAAGCAAAACGATACGAGTCGTTCGTAAATTTCCGGGCATCACAAAACACATAAAAAGCCCCCTGCGGTTCGGTATGAATTTCAAAACCCATTTTTCTCAATCGGTCGATCAGGTAAACGCGACGCTCATTATAAATGGAACGCATTAAATCTACTGCCGGTCGGGCTTCTTTAAGCGCTTCAATTCCGGCCTTCTGAGCTGTACTGGGCGCACAAATAAACAGATTTTGCTGTAAAATTTGTAAGGAGCGCATGTATTGTTTCGGTGCAATAACATAACCGAGCCGTAAACCCGTCATGGCAAAACGTTTTGAAAAGCCATTGATTACAAAGGCTTTATCGGTAAATTCAAGAATCGAACGGGCTTTTCCGTTGTAAACCAGTCCGTGATAGATTTCGTCGGAAATTATTGGAATATCAAGTTGTGCAAGTTCTTCAAAAGCTGAATCTGAAACCAACGTTCCGGTAGGATTCATAGGCGAATTCACAAAAATCGCCCTGGTTTTATCAGTAATTTTTTGTTTAATCTCATTGATATCGTACTGAAAATCAAATTCGGTGCGCAACGAAACAGTAACCGGCTCGGCCTGGCAGGCGAGTGCAAAATTCCGATAGCAGGGATAACCCGGATTCGACATAATAACTTCGTCACCGGCATTGCAAAGCAACATTAGAGTCATCAAAATTGCCGGTGACGAACCTGAAGTAACCAAAATACAATCGGGATCAACCGTAACACCATATTCAGACAGGTAAAATTCGCTTATAGCCAAGCGCAACAACGGATCACCAAGTGAATGTGTATAATGCGTAGTGCCATTTTCATGAGCTTCAATTGCCGCTTTGGAAATGCATTCGGGCATATCAAAATCAGGTTCGCCCACTTCGAGATGAATCACGTCGATGCCTTCACGCTGCAATTCGTTAGCACGTTCCAACACATCCATCACAATGAAAGATGTCATGCGTTCAATGGTTTTATTCATTTTTTCTGACAACTAAAATCTGCTGCAAAAGTAGTCATTTTCGACAGAACGAAAGAGCCATTAAACATCTTATTAAAGAACTTGCACATTTCCAAAAAATATAGTACTTTTGCAGCACTTTTTTGCAAAAGAAAGTGTGATGGGAAATTAAGCGACTAATCACTTAAAAATAAAACGCTTAAATTTTGAGTAACACAAAAAAACTATTTAATGAAAACATTTGAATTAAAAGGTACAGTACGTACTGACCTTGGAAAAAAAGCGACTAAAGCTGAACGTGTTGTTGATAACATCCCAGCTGTATTGTATGGTGGAAAAGAAAACGTACACTTTACAACAACTGTAAGCGACGTTCGCAAATTGGTTTATTCACCTGAAGTATTTGTAGTAAATCTTGACATTGATGGCAAAAAGACTAAAGCCATTATGAAAGCTTTGCAATTTCACCCGGTTAGCGACAAAGTATTGCACATTGACTTTTTACAATTAACTGAAGATAAACCGGTTATTGTTGAACTTCCTGTTAAACTTGAAGGATTGGCCGAAGGTGTTAAAGCCGGGGGTAAACTGGCGCTGGAAATGCGCAAACTGAAAGTAAAAGGATTATACACTCAGATTCCTGAAAATATTGTAATCGACGTAACTGAATTAGGATTAGGAAAATCAATTCAGGTAGCTAAAGTTTCGGTTGACAAACTTGAAATTTTGAATGCTAAAAACGCCGTTGTTGCACAGGTTAAATTAACAAGAGCTGCCCGTGGTGCTGCTGCTACTGCAGGAAAATAGTTAATCAGTTTATAAAGTAAAAAGTTCATAAAGGATAAAATGCTAATGAACTTTCAAACTTTCAAACTTTCAAACTTTTTGACTCAAATATGAAATACTTAATTGTCGGCTTGGGCAATATTGGTAACGAGTACCAGGACACCCGCCACAACATAGGTTTTACAATATTGGACGCTTTTGCTAAGGCGTCCAATGTTTTTTTTAGCGAAAACCGCTACGGTGCAACATGCGAAGTTAAGTTGAAAGGCCGTACGCTGGTTTTGCTCAAACCATCCACATTTATGAACCTGAGTGGAAATGCTCTGCGTTATTGGATGCAAAAAGAAAAAATTGAGATTGAAAATGTGTTAGTGGTAGTTGATGATATTGCGCTGCCATTTGGCACACTTCGGTTGAAACCACAAGGTTCGGATGCAGGTCATAATGGTTTGAAAAATATTCAGGAAATACTAGGCCATACCAATTATGCCCGACTTCGTTTTGGAATAGGAAATGATTATGCCAAAGGTCGTCAGG
>CAIKVR010000276.1 GCA_903830915.1 uncultured Bacteroidales bacterium | reverse complement strand
TGTTTTAATTTATAACGAACTATTGAATGTATGATAAACTTCGATTGCTGAAACTTTTTTGGATTTCCGGGAAACCGAACGGCAAATTTACAACTAATTTACGACTGAAATGCAACCCGTTACTAAAAAAAACTTTATTTGTATTGATTTTGAAGTATTTTGTGTGTTTGCCAACTAAACAGCTGATAAATTGAGAATTATTAAGATTTAACGATTTCATTATGTTATCTGAATTAGTGAAGCCGTCACTACTAAAGGTTAAGAATCATCGTCAATGACGGCTTCACTATATCTTTGAAGTAATTACGTCAAAACTAGCTTAACACAACACTATTATTATTCACCGGTTTCTCGGACTTTTACCACGTTCTGAAGCACCCATTCTTCCAAATCAGTTTCAGCATCCAGATTCAACCGTTTCTTGATGGTTTTTCGGCGTGTGTAGATGGTTTTTTTTATCATACCTAATAAATTACAAGAGTTATTAATGTCTACCTTTAAGCAAATTAATGCTATTACAATTTGATCCAGTTGGGATAAATCAACATGTTGTTGATTCAACTTATAAATACCATTATCAAATAACTGATTGACATTTTTAATGTATTCTTTCCAATCGTTCTTTGTTAATATAGATTGTTCGGTTATTTCCTGAATAAAAGCTTCTTTGGAGCTGAATCCTTTCTTTAATCTATGAAAATTCAGCGTGTTTTCAATCTTGTTTTTCACAGTCAATTGAATAATTTCCCGTTTTTGTTCGTTGTTTTTTTTCTCTGATTCTTTTTCAAACTCTAAAGCTTGCATTTTTTTATCCTGTATTATTTTTTGTTTTTTATTCCAGTCAATCAGGAACATAATGGCAAAAAAAGCGATTAAAATACCTGAAACTAATAGAATTATCCAGATTAATTGGGTTTGATTAGCGATAGTCAGTTCGGCTTTTTGTTTTTCACTTTCCGATAAATCAAATTGTCTATCAATCCTGTACAACTGACTTCGTATGTTTTTTTGGAATACAGAATCTCTTTTTACATAAGCTTTCTCCAATAAATAATAAGCCTTTTTATAATTAGCATTATCTTTTGCAATAAAAGCACCTGCCTGATAAGCAATGACCTTGTTAGTTGTATCGGCAAGTGATATATTTATATAGTATCTGGCTGAATCGGGTTTATTTAGTTGCGAATAAATATATGCCAAATAAGAGGCATAATATGGCAGATTTGAATGATGATACCTGTAGCCCCGTAAGATGTAATCTTTGGATAGAACAAAATTAGTCTTATACAATAACTCTCCCTGTCTGCTGAGTATCGAATAATAATTTAGGGAATCTCCTGCTTTTTTTGATAATTCTAAGGCTTTATTGGAATAACTTATAACAGAATCATAAGGATAATCCAATTGATAGTACATATCCGATATTTCCCGGTAGGCATAAGCAGCTGTTTTTATATCGTTCACTAATTTGAAATTGAAGAGTGATTCCCGAAAGTATTTTAATGACTGATTGTATAATTCATCATTCATACAAATATATCCCATGTAGAATTCCACCAGGCCTTTTATCCTGTAACTATCAGTGCTTTCAAGAAACGTATGGGCAGTTTTTAAAGCTATCATAGCTTCTTTATTTTTATTATTTAACCGGTAAATACAACCTGCAAGATAGTAAGCAGTTCCTGCATGAATACTATCATTTTCTTTGCTGTAGTATTGAATAGAGATATTATTGATTAAGCTGTCTGATGACTTTAGTTTATGAAGCTTATTCAGCGCGTACGTATAATTCAAACGCCACGCTGCATAGTCTACTTCTTTCATTTTTTCAGGCTGTTTCATCTCACAGAGAATGTTGAACGAACTATCAGGATGAGAATTGAGCAATTTTTCAGCAAGCAGTATCTCCTGATTAGCTGTATATTTTTTATTACACGCTGAAAACATCAGAATGCAACCTAAGATGACGGAAATATACTTCATAAATTTAGCTATAATTTTTATATGATTATCCGCATTTAACGGTTTAATTTTGTTTATGATAATCCATATAATAAAGTCATTCAATCTTTAACGCCGTACGAAGTGCGGGATAAATGAACCAACCGCACTGCAACCCCGAATGGGGTTGAACAATTATCAGATTGTTCGACCCCATTCGGGGTAGTTTTATTAGGTATTATCACCTCCCCGCTGCGTTTTGCTTCGCTACACTTGTACGGGGTTTCCGCCAAGTCGGAATGTTCCATATTCAAATTATATCCCTTCGGGATAAAGTGTACATTTTGTGGATAATCAATAATTTTTATTTCGAGATTAAAATATTTAGAATAAAAATTTAGTAGTTTTTAAAATCGCATTGCTCATTTTTGACCATTATTTAACCAAGTTGGACCTCAAAAAACTTCCCTTACCACAGAATCTTTTCTGATAGGTCGTAAGTGGTTATAAATCTGACAAATACGAATTAACACAAATTACATTCTTACCCCACTTTTTTTTGGTCTTTGAAATAACCCGATATAACTTTGTTTGCAAAAATAATCAAATTATTCTAACAATTAAAAAACAAAGCTTATGAAACGTTTAATTTTCTTCGTGGCATTTATTGTGCTATTTACAAAAGCATTTGCAGTAGTCAGTCCAATTGATTTAGCTAAAAATCCTCAGCCTCCACCTCCTTTACCAACTTCACTCACACAGGAGCTTCCGGTTTCAGCATCAATCAGTGAAACTGAATTGGCAGTTTATTTTGAACCATCGGTTGGCGATGCTACTATTACAGTGTATGATGCCGACAACAATATTCTGTATCAGGAAACAATTGACACCGACAGCAATTCAAGTGTTTTTGTTTCTAGCAGTAGTTGGAGTACGGGTAGTTATTCTATTACTATAAGCTACGGTACAACTAGCCTGATAGGTTATTTCGATATGGAATAAACCAAATCCCTGATTATTTAAGTGCTACAGTCAATTTCTCCGTTGAGCATAGCAGCTAAACCGGTAAAAAATTATCTCGAAATTTCATGATTATTTTCCGACTGTAGCACTTAAATTTCAGATTCTGTTGGAGTCCGATGAAAACCAACTGGTATTAAAACAAAATAAGCCCCCTAACCCCCTAAAGGGGGGATAAGAGAAACAAAACCAATTAGAATTGGAACAAAACCAATTGGAATTGAAACAAAACCAATTGGAATTGAAACAAAACCAATTGGAATTGAAACAAAACCAATTAGAATTGAAACAAAACCAATTGGAATTAGAACAAAACCAATTGGAATTGAAACAAAACCA
>CAIKVR010000275.1 GCA_903830915.1 uncultured Bacteroidales bacterium | reverse complement strand
TGTATTAATTACAATATGTAAAACACAATTACTGTTTAAAGTACAATAAGTATTTCCTATGTATTAGAGCTAAACACATTGAAATAAAAGACTTGAGCTAAAATACAAAATTAAACTTCATTATGTAGGATGTACAATAAGTAAAAGGAGTATTTATTAGCCTGAAACAACAACAATAAACTATATTTTGCACTAACTTTTTTCATGAATTTATCTTTTTTTTGCACAAACTCTATTTTTTAGTTACTTTTGAACTTAGATTTTCAAACAAGAAACATTTATCAGAACAATGAACATCAATCAATTTAACAACATATTCTTTATTGGAGTAGCCGGCACAGGAATGAGCGCAATCGCACAGTATTTTCAGGGAATTGGCAAAAATGTGAGTGGCAGCGACCGCTATTTTACACCCGACACAGTCAACGAAACAAAAGAAAAGTTGGAAGCAGAAGGTGTTCAGTGTTTTTTGCAGGACGGAAGCGGAATCAACGAAAAAACTGATTTAGTAGTGGTCTCAACGGCCATTGAAGATACAATTTATGAAGTAAAAAAAGCCAGAGAACTCAACATCACGATATTGAAACGCTCCGAAGTATTAGCATTGATTTCGGAAAGTAAAAAAACAATAGCTGTGGGCGGAACCTCTGGAAAAAGTACTACGTCGGCTATGATTTTTGATATTTTGGAATATGCTGGTCTTGAACCAAGTATCATTAGTGGTGCTGGATTGACAAGCATTATCCGCGAAGGAAAAATTGGGAATGCCAAAGTGGGAAAAGGTGAATGGCTTGTAATTGAAGCCGACGAAAGCGATGGTTCAATTGTTCAATATCATCCCGAAATAGGACTGCTACTGAACATTGATAAAGATCACCAGGAAATTGAAGATCTGTTGAAAATCTTCAGTACCTTTCGCAGTAACACCCGTGGAATTTTCATTACCAACCGTTCCAACAAAATAGCAGCAAGACTTTCGTTGCACGCAGAAAATGACTTTGCTGCCGATGTAAGTATTCGTGCAGGATTTATTGCTAAGGATTTTGTACAAAAGGGGTTTCAGATTCAGTTTAATGTAAACGGTATCACTTTCACAATGAACACGGTAGGCAAGCACAATATGGAAAATGCATTGGCAGCTATTGCGGTGGCCAACCGACTGGGAGTAACTATTCAAACCTGTGCAGATGCACTTATTCATTATGAAGGCATTTATCGCCGTCATCAGATTATAGGCGAGAAAAATGCTGTATTGCTAATTGACGACTACGCTCATAATCCGGCAAAATGTGCCGCTTCAATCTCGGCTTGTCAACCTATTGCTCCGAAAGTAATTGCGTGGTTTCAGCCTCATGGATATGGTCCTACCCGATTCCTGCGGCGTGATTTTATTAAGGAAATTGCTGCCGTACTCCGTCCAGAAGATGAAATATGGATGAGCGAGATTTTTTATGCCGGTGGTTCAGCGTTGAAAGACATTTCGGCTAACGACTTGATAACTGATTTGCAGAAACTAGGCAAGAATGCCTTTTTTGTTGAAAATCGAAATGATTTAGTAGATGCTTTAAAATCTCACGTTATAGAACCTACAGTGCTCTTATTAATGGGAGCAAGAGATCCGGGACTGGAAACTTTTGCCAAAGAGGTTTTTGAGAAGTTGTAAAGAATGAGGAAGTATGGTAGAGCTCGAAGCAACTAATAGCAGAAAACACCAACGATACGTTAACAACAAAAAAAATACTAAAAACTGGTAGCTAGGTATCAAAGCTTAATAGTTACATAAAAAAAACATCGGATTGCATGATGGAGTTCCATTAACATCACAGATTACCCAAAAAGAAGGGAAATCAGGTTAATGAATCAATTAGGAAATTAAACTTTAATGCAACTAATTTATATAATTTGTTTATCTTTGCTACCAATTTCTCAAAAAACTTTGTAATGCGAAAATCGTTAACAAAATTATTGTTCATTTTGATGCTGTTTATTACATTTGCATCATGTATAACAACTCACCATACAAATTATCTGCAAACCCCAAAAGATTTTATTCCAGCCTACAAGGATACATTTTCGTATAGAGATTATCTTTTGAAAGAAAATGACAGATTGTATATTCAGGTCTATTCCACTGATGAAAAGACAAATAGCTTATTTAACGGCTTGACTAATAACAGCATGCAGTTGATACAATCAGGAAGTGGCTCTAACGACATTTTAGATTTGTATACTTATTTAGTTCAGCCAAATGGATGTATAATTTTCCCCATTATCGGAGAAATAAATGTTAAAGGCAAAAGTCTTCGTGAAACAAAGGAAATCGTTGAACATGCTATATTACCAATACTAAAAGTCAATTCAGTGGATGTTCGTCTGATTGGAAAAACGTTCAGTGTTATTGGTGCTGGAAAATCTGGAAAATTTACTTTTCCCAAAGAAAAAATTAATATATATCAGGCATTAGCTTTAGCTGGCGATGTGAGTTTATTTACTGATCGCAGTAAAATTAAAATCTTACGCGTTACAGATAAAGGGAGTATTGTTAAAGTATTCGATGTCAGAAGTGTAGATATTATTAACTCGGAATTTTATTACATCGAGCCGGATGATATTATTTTCCTTCAACCACTTAATGAACAATTTTTTGGTTCAACGACTTTATGGTCTACACTTTCGACAG
>CAIKVR010000274.1 GCA_903830915.1 uncultured Bacteroidales bacterium | reverse complement strand
TTTTTTCTTTCAGTTTACGAGATTCTAAGGGTTCAAATCATTCGATCCAAATTAATCAGGGAAGAATGGTTGCCTATTGTCAATAATCAGGGCAAGATTATTGGAAGTATTCAGCACTATACAAGTATGACTGATGAAAGGAAATATCAACATCCTGTAATTCGGATACTTTTTGTTGATAGAGGTATGGTTTTGTTAAACAAGAGGCAGATTGAAGGTAATCGTTCTTCTGATATGTGGGACAGCACTATTTCAAATCATGTTGTAATGAATGAATCAATTGAGCAGTGTGTTGACAAGACAGTGAAAAATCAACTTGACATAGATGATTTTAAATATATGCATCTCTCAACCTACTCATTGGAGACCAAAAATGAAATTCAACATGCGTTTTTGTTTGTGAGTTGCATGCAATCCGAATTTAAGCTTTCAGACCGATTTATAGAACAAGCTAAATGGTGGACACAATCGCAAATTGAAGAAAATCTTGAATCTGGGATATTTACTGATAATTTTAAAATTGAATACGATTTGCTCAAACGCAGTGGATTGCTTGAAACCGGAAAATGTGAATGTAATTGCAGGCTAAAACAAGTTATTTATAATCAGTCAAATGGTGTAAAAAAAGAGTAATGCCATCTGGAGATTACTCTTTTTTTTACTACTTACTACCAACTACTTACTACCAACTATATTTCTCCCATTGCTTTTTTGAAAATCTTTTGTGCCTGGCCATAATCAATTTTTCCGCACGGGCCTGAAATACAACCTCCTTCACACGCCATCACTTCAATAAAGTTTCCGGGAGCTTTTCCTTTGGCGTAAGCACGGAGTAAACCAATATTCTTTTTGTTTAAATTCGCAACTTGTACAGGAACAACGCCCAAATGAGGATACATTGTCTGAACAGCAGAAATAACGCCTCCTGCACGGGCAAAACCACGTCCCGGCATAGGTGCAGTTTCTTTCTCGGTTTGAGGTTTTTCCATTTCGATAGATAATCCCGTAAAAAGTGTATCAATCTCCTCGAAAGTCAATATGTAATCAATCATCGGGTTATCCTGCACTTCCTTGCGTTTACCTACGCACGGGCCAATAAAAACAACTTTTGCATCAGGATATTTTGCCTTGGCCATTTCGATGCTATAATACATCGGCGATTTGGTGTGCGAAACGTAGGTTTTCATTTCCGGTAAATGTTTGTTTACCAGTTCAATATACGACGGACAGCACGAAGTGGTCATAAACTGTTGACCTTCTTCAAGTTTTTCCTGAAGTTCTGCTCCTTCCCGACGGGTAGTTTCCATTGCTCCAAATGCAACTTCAATCGCTTCCACAAATCCGATTTTTTCAACTGCAGCACCAATTTCACCTATTGTATTGTTGAACTGCGACATGATGGAAGGTGCCATAATAGCCACCAACTTCTCGCCACGCTTCATGGCCTGCAGAATATCAAATATTTGCGAAACTTCATAAATTGACCCAAACGGACATGCATTGATACATTTTCCGCAATAAATACATTTCGATTCATCAATCTGCTCAATACCGTTTTCGTCTTTTTGAATCGCTTTTACCGGACATGCTTCTTCACATGGCACAGGAATGTAAACTATTGAATGATATGGACATGCTTCTTTACAAATACCGCAATTTATACACTTGGAATGATTGATATGTGCCTGGCCATTTTCCATAAAGCTGACAGCATCTTTGGGGCAATTCATGTAACACGAACGTGCTACACAGCCTTTACAAAGATTGGTAACCACATAATTGGTTTTTACGCAGGCAGTGCATGCTTCATCTACTACAGTCAAAATGCTTTTATTGAGCTTTTTACGTTCTAAAGCCTGTTGGGCATAAACTGAAAGTGGAGTTAATTCGTCTTCTTCCTCGTTGATGCTGAATCCAAGAATTGGTAACATCTTGTATTTCAATACTGCACGCTCTTTATGAATGCAACACCGACCACGTGCCTGTGCATTTTTAGGAGACATTTTAATCGGAATTCGGTCTATTTCGGAAAGTAATTCTTCGTCTTTGTAGAGTTTAATCAGTTTGGACATTAAATCCCGTCTGACTATCATTGTGTTGTTAACAAACGCCATTATTTCGCTTTTTAGGTTGAATATTTGGGTTTGCAAAGGTAGTTATTTATTTCAATTAGAGAAAAATATCTTTAATTGAAAA
>CAIKVR010000273.1 GCA_903830915.1 uncultured Bacteroidales bacterium | reverse complement strand
TGTCCCTGTTGGTAAAACATTAAGCGGAACTCAGCTTTACAACTTTAAAAATGTGAATAATCCGTTGAATAAAGATGAGTATAAGGCAAAAATTACAAATGTTTATGAAGCTGGTTATCAAGGTGCGCAAGCTGAAGCCGAAAAATTAAACAAAGGCACGTCAGAACCAACCTTTAACGATTACGTCGCTAAGAACCCAATTTTGATATTTCAAGATCCTTGGAATCGCTTTATCGCACTTGGCGAATATCAGTATCTCCTTATGGGTGGTTGTGGCAAGCCGGTTATATATCTTTACCCAAAAACTCCCACAGAGGTAAAAGTTAGTTTGGAAAAACCGACACAGTTTACCGCCGATATTCCTACATATAATAATGGCTGGGATGTTTTAGCAAATCCAGATGGTTCGCTAAAAGATTTACAATCACAATACACCGAATGTTCAGCGATAAATACTCAAGCTTTTGGTTCTGAATATGCTGGCGATGCTTGTGAAAATAACAATTACCCATACCTTTATTGGGCGGGTAAAGTGAGCAATATTTACCCAAGTGTTGGTACTGGCTGGGTTGTTGCGAAAGAAAATCTTGAATCGTTCATTAATCAGAAACTTACAGTAATCGGTCTAAACGAAAAAGAAAGAACAGATATGATTAGTTACTGGGTGCCGGAACTTTCAGCAAAAAATACTCCATATTACAGGATTTCATTTTTTCAAACTGCTGAAATGAATGCTTTCGCTCCAATGAATATTTTTCCAGCGCCGAATACAGTTATCAGAGTATTTCTTGATTGGTCACCACTTGATAATAATAATTTGAATATAAAGCCGGAAATATTAACTCACATTAATCGTGAAGGATTCACAGTGGTTGAGTGGGGAGGATTAAAACAATAATTTATAAGGATTATTAATTGTAACCAAATTATAAAAATATGAAACAATTTAAATCTTATGTAATTATCGCACTGTTGGCCGTATTGATTATTCCTTCGGTTGCTCTTGCTTCGTGGTGGAATCCATTTTCATGGAACATTTGGAATTGGTTTTTTCATACACAAACTTCGGTAGTTGGACAACAGGCTCAACAAAATAATTCTACCGGTCAGAATAATGGGAATTTTTTAGAGCAAATTAAAAATTATTCATACGATGTTTCTTCAGAGAGTCTTTATTTTTCGAAAGGAATGTTCGGCCCAAAACAGAATAATTATGATCCCAAAAATGTTAAGCTGGTAAACGGCTCCCTTGATTACGGTACATATCATAATGTTCTCGCATCAAAGTGTGAAGAAGACGTTTCGCATTCTGTCTCAGTTGCCCAAAACAGCAGTGGCCAGCCCTTGTACGCAATTGGAGATTTAAACGGCGATGGCAAAGATGACGTGGTGATTATATTAAACCTCACTTATAAAGAGGAAAATATGGTATGCCCAAAAGGATTTACTGCCACGAAAGACTATATTTGGAATATGCCTATGCTTATGGTACTGGTTAGTAAAGACGGAAAATTACAACAAACAGATTCATATATAAACGGCAGACCAGGTCTTCCAAAAATTTCTGATATATCAAATATTGCGATAAACAATGGGATTATTAGTATTGATGGAAAAAACAAAGAAGAATATCAAGTGGTTGACGGAAAAATTGTCGTAGCCGGCCAATCTTTCCAGACTCCTAATTTGCCGTCAAATTTAAAAACCTATTCCAATAGTGATTTTGGATTTTCTTTTCAATATCCAAATAATTTAAATTTTGCAATTCAAACTGTTCAGCCGCCAACATTATTTTCAATGCAAACAGGCAGTGTAAATTCAGAGCAAAATGTAATAACAGTTTCCGTAAATGCACAAAATTTCTCTGACTGTGTAACTGG
>CAIKVR010000272.1 GCA_903830915.1 uncultured Bacteroidales bacterium | reverse complement strand
CGTTATTACATTAGTCAACAACAAGCTTTTTAGTCAACATTTTACTTCCATTCGTTACTGTTACCATATACACGCCTGAACTTAAGCGGTTAGCCAATAGAGTAATATTACTTTTCAGCTTCTCTGAAACAAGCCTCTGCCCTACTCCATTATAAACAGCCACAGTACTTTCACTATTCAACGCGCCTCCACATTTTACAGTAATCTGATTATTCATATTCTTGTAAACAAGCATATCAGAATTATCAGTGTTACTATTGTTACCTGTTGCTACTGAAGGAGCCTTAAAAATCAAGCTAAAACGAGTAGTTGAAGATGCAATATCCGAATTAAAAGTATAATCGGATGCTGTCAATTCAGTTTCTTTGTTTAATAATTTATCTACCAGATATACTTTAACCCCTGAATCAAAATTACTAAATTCGGAAGCTTTAATTGTAAATGTATTGGTTTCACCGGTTGTAAAACCAATAGGTAATTCTACGTCATAAGGAACACTGTTCAAACCATTGATAGCTAATTGTTCTGTACTTGATGATGACAAGGTATATATTTCAGGAAAGCTTGAAATTAAATTAGCCATCTTAGGAGAATCGTAACTATCAAATTCGTTTGAAGCATTTGAATTGAAATAAACAACAGCTTCATCAGAAACTAAACTGCTATTGGTTACCTGAAGGCGTAAAATCTGTTGAGTAACATTCATTTTTGCCGGTGCTTTTATCGGATTTGAACTTTCATGTGAACGCATTGTGCTGGCGAATGTAAGTGTTCCACCTCCTGCATTTGCTCTTACCCAAAATGCCTGCATAGGTGCTACAATATTGGTAGAAGTGCCAAAAGGAGTAGACAAAATACTTCCATCCTGATTCATCAAGCAGGTACTAAAAGCATAAATATATTTTGAACCATCCCAGGTGGCTGTACGATACCAAATTGTATTTAAAGCATTAGCTGCATCAGTGATTGTTTTGGTCAACGTAATATGTGCCGGATATGGATTTCCAACCAAATTAAAACCTTCTTTAGTAACTCCTGCATGTCGGATTAGAGTAACCGGAATTGTCGCATTACTATTTAATGTACCACCCGTGAAATCGATGGTTGATGTTCCGGTAGCCAGATTTGCAATATAACCCGTACCTGCTGCCAATGCTGTTCCGGTAGTAACTACAGGCCATGAATTGGCACCTTCGTTACGGACATAATAGGTATAGTTTGCCGAAGCTGTAGCTGTACTTACAGGTGACGACACATACCAGTTACGCGCTCCACTGAGATATTGATAAACATGGTAGGTCGATGATGAATTTGTTATGGTAGTTGGAGTAATAATAGTAGCAGTTCCATCGGCACTTGTTGATAACAAATTCAAGGTGCCACTGTTGCTCATTGTTGTACTTACTGTAAGTTGTTTGCCTGCATTCACGGTTAACGAAGATCCTGTTCCAATAGACAGATTTGGGATATTTCGGTTGTCGGCCAACGTTATGCCTGCAGTATTATTTGCTGTAAGCGTATTAATTATGTCTGTCGCAGGAAATTCATTTCCTTTTGTAGCTGACCCGCTGTATGTAAGATTTACTGAACTGCCAAAAGTTGGAACTGCTGCTAAAGTGCCGACAGAACGTACAACTGTAGCACCATTACCTAATGTAAGATTAGTTGAATTGCTTAATGTTCCATTCGTCAATGACAATTGCCCATTAACAGTTAATACAGAACCCAAGCTAACAGTTCCCGATGTCTGACGGTCAATACTCAAGTTGTTCAATGTTTGTGAACCGGATGTAAAGTTTAAGGTTCCCAAAGCACCCGTACCAAGTATCGAAATGTTTGATGAAGTACTTCCCTTTATTGAACCCGGAGTTGCAATACCGCTATTATAAGTAGAAGCTGTAGAAGCTTGACCTAAATACAAGGTATGTCCATTCAAATCAAGAATACTACTCGTGCCATCAATTTCCATAGCATTTCCACCAGTTGGTCCTGCGCAAGTTAAATCTGTAGCTAACTGCACACTACCACCTGTTTTATTTATTCTAACGTATGATATATCAAAAACACCGGTTCCCTGAATCACCTGGGTATTGCCTCCATTAAAGAATATAGCCCGATTATTTGCATTAAAAGTTCCACTATCATTAATATTGCCTTGTGTTTTTAAGTCGCCACCTGAGGTTCCTGATAATGTTATTGTACCATTATTAACCACATTGCCTATTACGGTAACTGCTGCAGACATTGCAGTAGCATTCATACTGAATGTTGAACCTGCATCAACAGTCAAATTACCTGCACATTGACGGGCAGTTGCTGTTCCACTATTAGCACCCATATCAAGCGTAGTATTATTGCTTATTTGTACATGATACGGATATCCTGCTCCAGTGGTTGTGCTCCATTCAGTTCCTCTTCCATAAGTTGTAGCTGAATAGTATTTTAGTGTTGAACCACTGGCATAAGTTGGTGCATTGGTATTTACATATCCACCTGCATTAATTTGCAATATACCGTTTATTGTTGAAGCTGATCCAAAATTAACTCCACCTGCAATTGTTACATTATTAAAACCAATAGTTCCAACAATCGTTCCTGTACCGGCAAAACTTACAGTTCCTGAGTTTCTTGTAAATCCATTTCCTGAATTGTTATTTGTCAATGTTCCGTTGGCAGTAATGGTAAGTGTATAAGTGCTATTACTAAAGTTACCGGTAGTACTGTTGATTGTGAAATTAGCAACCGTTTTATCTCCATCTAACATTACTGATGTGCCATGCGCAATGGAAACATTATCGGTAGTTGTTGGTACTGTACCTCCCAACCAGGTAGAGCCTACACTCCAGTTTGACGAGTTTGAAGAAATAAAACCAAGATTGGTCAAAGATCCAGAACTGGTAGCCGAATTTGTGCCATCTGATACGTATATTGTTCCACCAGAAGTTCCATCAGGAACAACAAAATTCAAGGATGTAGCATTTCCAATTTGTGTTGGTGAAGAAGTTGTAATTGAAGTACCAGTTACGCCTCCCAACTTAATAGCAGTGATGGCACTAAGATTAGTACCGGTCACAGTTACTGTTGCACCCTTGTAAGTTTGCGTTGAAGAAAATGCGGGTAAAGAAGAACTAATTGCAGTTATTGAGGGTACTGCAGCAAAAGCCGTATTATTACCCACAACAAACTGTGTTCCGCTAATTGTTGAAGTCATATTGGCTGCAGAAGCAGTATATGGATTAGCTCCAGCTTCAGTTGCAGTTGCTGTAGTATAACTACTACTTAAGTATCTTCCAATTTGAACTGATCCGGTTCTACTAAATGAAGAACCTTCCTGAGCTGTATTCCATTGAAATTTTGTTGTTATATTATTACTTCCTGCAGTTGATTCATTCAGTGTCCATTGTAAATTTACCAATGCATTAGTATCACCAGCAGGGGCATTTGTAATTGCACTTGCAACTCTTACAGATAGATTTTCAGCAGTACCTGCCTGAGTAAGAAATGCCGGTGCATAAACTGTTGATGTACCAACAGGGAAAGTAACTTCAGAGCTACTAACATTTTGAATAAGATAACCGGTTCCATTGCTGATAAAATACTTAGCCGAAGTAGGGGTGACAATTGCAGTGCCTGAGTTTAATTGGAAATTATAATTTCCCAAGGTAATTGTACCATTTGTAAATGTTACATTTTTACTGCTATTAATTGTTATATTACTTCCTAACAACAATGAACCACCAGATTTATCGACAATAAACCAATCAAAAGTTTCTCCTCCTGATTTGGTTACCGTTTGATCAGCAGAACCATTAAAAAATACAGCCCGGTTATTTGGAGTAAAAGTTCCTGAATTTGTCCAGTTACCCGCTATATACAAGTCGCCCGATGTAGCGTTCAAAGCCAAAGTTCCACTACTTATGTTTAACGCACCTGCCATTCCACGATTTGATGTTGGAAGCGTAACAGTAGTACTATTTTGGATGGTTACATTTTTTGGCACTCCACTTCCGGCTGTTGCACTATTTCCTGTCCATTCTGTACCAGTACCATAACTTCCTGTTGTATTATAAATTAATGTAGATGAAGCCCCGTAAATTGGTGCGTTAGTCACAATTGAACTACCGCTATTTAATTGAAGATTTCCATTTACAGTTGTAGTGGTACTTAAAGTGACTGCACCATTTACTGTTAGGTTATTAAATGCAATTGTACCGGTTACAGTTCCAGCACCGGTAAAACTTACAGTACCTATACCGGCAGTAAATGTTGCTGAACCATTTGCTAAAGTTGAAGCAGCACCCATTGTAAGTGTACCCCCACTAGTCATTACTATTGAACCACCATTGTTTAATGTTCCAGCTACAGTAACTGCACCCGATGCACCAAATGTGATTCCAGAAGAAGCAATTGTTACATTATTAAAAGTAGTATTGGTTGCAGCAGCATTTAATGTAATGGCATGAGCAATGGTTAAATTTGAGCTTGCGGCAGGAACTTCTCCTCCCAACCAAGTGGAAGCAATATTCCAATCGGTGGCTGCATTACTTATATAACCAAGATTCGAAAAAGTGGCAGAGCTCGTATATGTATTTATTCCATCACTCACATAAACAGTACCACCGGAAGTTCCATCAGGAACAGTAAAAGTAATTGAAGTGCTAGCAATAGTTGCACCTGAAATTGCAGTTCCACCGGAACCTCCAAGTTTTACTGTAGTAACAGAACCTAAAGTAGTTCCAGTTACAGTAATCGTTGCACCTTTATAAGTCTGTGTTGTAGAACTGGCAGGTAATGAAGAAGTAACACCTGTTATAATTGGAACTGCAGCAGCCAACCATTGAGCATATAGAGTAGTTGAAGCTGTAAGTGTTACCGAAGCAATATTGGCATAACTTGTACCTGAACCATTTGCCGCAGTATTCCATCCATTAAAAGTATAACTTGTCCTTGTAAATAAATTCGCTGTTAATGCAGTACTGGTGTTATAAGAGACAGTTTGATTTGACATCGTTCCAGAACCACTATTGCTATTAAAAGTAACCACCGGATCAACTGTAAATGTAGCAGTAACAGCAGCGTTATCAACTTGTCCCCATGAGCCACAACTATATCTTAACTGACCATGAGAAATGATTTCAAAATTATAAATACCTGGTGTCAATCCACCTAAGACATTTACGCTTGAGGCATCCCAACCTACCCTTCTATTATTTACAGATGTACATTGAACGTTGGAAACAGAACAGTCGGTACCATATCCGCCAACATTAAAAGTACCGGTTGCTGAACCAGGCCTTGAACCACTTTGAAGCCAAATTCTATATTCAACCTGACCAGATATCCAATCTGTATTATCAGTCCAACCATCAATGACCAATCCATTCAGAGCCAATGCAGTTACATGCCCGAAATTGGTACCACTAAAGGTCGTTGCTGAAGAAAGTTTGTAAAAATTACAAAAACTGTCATTATTCCAGTTCGAATTTACCAT
>CAIKVR010000271.1 GCA_903830915.1 uncultured Bacteroidales bacterium | reverse complement strand
TCTATCTGGGTAAAGGTGGTTTTACTTTTTGTTGCTGAATGAACAAAGCCGAGGGTTGAGAATACTGAAAATGCAATAAAAATGAATTTCTTCATAATGGTAATTGTTGAATGTGTTGTTAGTTTCAAATCAGTTTTGTCCGGTAGACTTTTAATGAGAGGGTTATAATGAAAGATTTAATCTGTACCAATCTGTTTACATCCCGATTTCCTGTCCAACTTTCGGTATTCCCCGGCTTTTTGAAGTCGAATTTTTACTGGTTTAGTACACCCATATTTATATGTACTTTCACTGTGTCGTTCTTAAGTGACTCCATACCCATCAGGGTATCCACTGCGGAAACCACATAAAAATAGGTTTTGCCATTTTCTAAACCAGTATCCGTAAATTTATTAGGTTGAATACCATACGAATAAAGCTTAAATGAGTGCTTGTTATCTACGCTCCGGTAAACACGGTAAGCCCCAAAATCGGTTTCTTTATTTTTATTCCAACTCAATTGAACGCTGCCCAGTTTTATAATGGATACCAAATTTTTGACAGGCAACATATTTCCTGCAGCCCTTGGTTTCAAAGCACTTCGAACGATGTTGTAATATAGCCATGGATCATTGTCAGGATACTTTTTCGTGGTATTTGTGGATGGTACATTTTTGGTATCACAAATTCCCCAATGAATACAATCGCACATATCATCGTAGGAGCCATAAATACTATATTCGCTGGAAGCTTTACACCAGTCAACCCTACTTTTCCACGCTTCCTTACTTATCCTCACCCACGGATCGCTCGGATCTAAACCTGATTCAGGACTGGCAAAACGAACACTTCCAGATGCGTTTTGCATAAAATTCCGATACCCCCAACCTTCGGATTCCCCGGGAGATAGCGAAATATTCACCATATTAGTTCCAATGTGGAATCTCGAAAAGTAATTGGTGGTATTTGCCGGTATCGAATTTATCTTTGGATCAACTACTGATTGCCGATTAAAAACAATGAGGATGGGGCGGTTGTCGCCATATCCATAACGTTTGTAGGCAGCTTCTGCTGCCCAGTTTTCATCAACATATTTGGCAATGTTGTTCCACCATGTAACGTCACTGATGCTGTCAGGGATATTGCAACCGGAACGAACATCTACGGGAAGTTCAATACCAATATGGGCCATGTAGCTCATGTTTTTTTCGGCGCAAACCTTCCGTATATTATCCATCATTGGTTTAAACTCATTCCATAAAATGGTCCACATTGAAGGATTGGTCCAATCAACCGCAACGGTATTGATACCGGCATTTTTGATCTGTTGCAGAATGGATCGCGTCACATTGATGTCGGAGTAATCGTGCGCCGGATTCCATACACCATTCACCAGAAACGTTGCCCCTTGGTTGTTGCTCCTGCAACAAATCAGAATGTGAGCAATAGGTTCACCGGCGAATACCGGCGATACATTTAAGGTTGCAGATAGCAGTAGGAAAAAGGCAATACGAGAAATTGTGTTATTCATTTTTTTTTATCGTTTTGTTTTTTTTAATTTATTAAACGTTTTATAAATTACGAGATAAGAAATAAAGAATTATTGTTGATATGATTCATCAAACCCCGACCTCTCCTGACCTCTCCCGTCCTGCAGACACCCTCTCCTTAAAAAGAGAGGGGAATGGGATTTTTTTAGTTTTTGAGAGGGAGCCAGACCAAGTTTCTATATTATACTTCGTTATAGATCAATTAAAAGTTTCTTTTGAAACCTTTTTTCAAGCTACTGTTTTATTAATCGTATGATATTAGCTACATGATTACTGCTTAACCGGCAAAAGTAAATTCCTGGCGGGACAAGTTTGCCTGAATTTGATTTTCCATTCCAGGTAAAAGAGTTTGTACCACTGCATTGATTTGTGTGTATTTCTTCAGCCACCTTTTGTCCGGAAATATTGAAAATTTCCAGTTTTATATTTTCGGGCTGATCGAGCAAATATTCGATAGTCGTTTCAACCATAAATGGATTTGGGTAAACTTTTTGTATCAGCGAACGTGAACCTGAAGCCGGATTCATTGTAATCGTAAATCCGGGAGTTGCGCTGATGATGGCAGTTCTAGCTGATTCATTTCCACTTGAATCAACCGCTGCAAGTTGGTATAAGTAGTTTTTTCCATTGATTAAAAGCGAGTCGGTAAACTCACAAAATTTGATTGCGGGTTTGTATAAAGACAGCGGTCGACCTGTCTGACTGCTTCGGTATAGGTTGTAACCCAGCAAGTCGGATTCATTGTTTGTGTTCCAACTCATCTTAATTCTGGTGTCTCCGGCAACAGCTTTAAAACTGATTGGTGCAGCAGGTGGAATAGTGTCGAAAGGCGTACAAAACAGTCGTACATAATCCAGCTCGTAGTTTTTGCCTATTCCGGCGCTGTTGCCTATAAAATCGAGCCGCATGCTCGTAATAGGGGAGCTGCCAATTCTGGAAATGTCAAGTTTAGCATTAATCCAATTGCTTGGGCTTTCAGTAGTTATCACAAAAGTGGGAGTTTTAATTTCGTTTGAATTCCACATATCGGGAGACACAAAAAGAGCAAGGGTTCCCGACGGATCCCATATTTGCGAACCGGTTTGAGCAGCGTTTAGCTGACGAGCGCGAAATTCGAGTGAAACCCATTTCGATCCTGCTGTTGGTAAATTGAGTACATAATTGTAGAACATCTGCGGATCAATTCCACTTATTCCATTCAGCGATTTCACTATGCGGTCAGCCCCATTAATGCTAGTGGCTTGAGTCAAGGTATTTGTCTGCGAATTAGCCGTCCAACCCTCGGTCGTTCCGGAAGTATTGAACTCAAACTGGTAGCAGGCCATTTTCGTCTTGTTTTTTGACTGAATTTTCACTTCGCTACTTTTGACGGACTCGTTTCCAAGACTGTCGATTGACGAAACCGAATAAGTATAGGTCAATCCGTCGGTTGATCCAAGGTCAATAAAAGTCGAATCCGAAACTACAGCCAGCGATTGAT
>CAIKVR010000270.1 GCA_903830915.1 uncultured Bacteroidales bacterium | reverse complement strand
GCTCGCTCGCGCACATTTCTTGCTAAACCAAGCGGCATAGCCGAGCGGCAATGTGTGCCAATACAAAAGCAAAAAACACAATCTTACTTAAACGCCCTGAATCTTCTTGATTCAAGGCGTTTATTGTTGAATTACCGACCCCGTCGCTCCAAGCGATGGGGTCGATTGTGTTTATGTGTGAAGTTTTCATGCGATTTTGTTATGGTATTAATCAGAAGGTTGTATATTTGCAAAATGATAGCTCAAACAACTTAATTATGAACGATAAAGTAAAATACTGGACGGAATTATCAGAATATGATTACGATACTGCATTAGCGATGATGAAAACAGGCAGGTATCTATATGTAGGATTTATGTGCCATCAAACTATTGAAAAAATACTGAAAGCATATTTTAATGTGTATAATGAAGACCCTGCACCATTTACGCATAGTTTGACTCATTTGTCTAAAAAAGCAAATATTTACGATTGTATGCCGGAAGAGTTCAAAGATTTCATTGATATACTTGAACCTTTGAACATTGAAGCACGTTATCCTTCTCATAAAGAACGTTTAATGAAAAGTTTGACAAAAGAAAGATGTCAATCTATTCTTGAAAATACAAAAACACTGAAACTATGGATAACAGAGAAATTATAAACAAACTTGTTAACTATAAACTGCTTGTATCAAAATACTTTGATGTTGATCAGGTTGTTCTTTATGGTTCTTATGCAAAGGGTAATGAACGAGAAGATAGTGACATTGATGTTGCCGTTATTGTGAACTCAATCAATCAAGATTTTTTTAGCTATGCTCCATTACTTTGGAAACTTAGAAGAGAAATTGATGACAGAATTGAACCAGTATTGATAGAAAAAAATAAGGATGAAAGTGGCTTTTTAAAAGAAGTTATGCGAACGGGATTGGTAATCAATTAATCGCACGCCGCGCCGATTTGACTACGTCGATTTTCAATTTTTGGTGAGCCAAGCGGCAGAGCCGAGCGGTAATCGGTGTGTTGCTCGATAGAGCAAATTAATAATAGTGGGGGTGCTTGGAGAGGCAGTCCCACTAACTAAACTGACCGGCAAAGTGTGCCAATACAAATACAAAATATTTAATTCTACTTTAAACGCCCTGAATCTTCTTGATTCCGGGCGTTTTTATTGTATAAACTGTCAAGAAACAAACCGCCCCCAACTCCCTAAAGGGGACTTTTGCAGCGTGAAAATGCTGAATATGTTTACACTTCTCGAACTTCTATAGCCCCCTTCAGGGGGTTGGGGGCGGTTAAGAATGAGTTGTTCTGACATAAACTAATTCATGTCTCGTAAAAATCTACTTGTAAATAGTAAATCACTTCGTACAGTACTCTTCATATCCCCGCAATTTATCCAGATAGTTATCGGGAGGGACTTGGGTCGGTATTATATTTTTCGGATTGAACTTTCCAATCTGAATTGCTATTAACTGTCAACTATCAACTACCAACTTCTTTAAGTGTGAATCATGTAACTTATTCTCATTGTTGTGTAACATACGATCTGTAGCTGTAATTTACCTTTGTATCGTTGTGGAAATTCTTTCGCGACGTAAAAATACACTCTTATGAAAACAAGATTACTAAGCACATTATCAGCGGTTTTGCTGTTTATGTTGCCAATCGTAGGTTTCGGTCAGGCGCCAAATTTGGGGGTCACTTCTACTTTTGCACTTTTCACCGGAACCGGTGCATTTGACAATACCGGGGCAAGTTATGTAACCGGCGATATTGGGAGCAATGTAAGTCCTATTACCGGTTTTCCAAATCCGGGAACTGTAGTTGGGCAAACACACCAAATTGATGCTGTGTCAGCACAAGCGTCTATTGATGTAAATGTTGCTTATGGTCAACTGAGCGGCCTTTCGGTATTTACCGTATTAGGTACTACAATGGGTAGTGGTCAGGTACTTACAGCCGGTATTTATCACACCGGAGCTGCTACAACTATAAACGGCGATTTGATATTAGATGGCGAAGGAAATGCCAATGCCTTATTTATTATCAGAATTGGCGGGGCTTTATCAACCGGTACTTTAAGCAATATTGTACTGCGCAATTCAGCGTCTATGTGTAATGTCTATTGGCAAATTGAAGGTCAATTTACTTTAGGACAAAGTTCTGTATTCAGGGGAACCATTGTTGCCGATGGAGCAATTAATTTGCTGGAAGCTTCATCCCTGTTGGGTAGAGGCCTTACACGTGCAGGAGCAATTTCGCTGCACAATAATGTTGTTTCAGCAGTTCTTAATCCGGCAGCATCGGTTATTACAGCCGGTGGCGCAACCACTTTTTGTGCCGGAGGCAATGTTGTTCTTTCGGGCAATGCCGGTGGAACATGGAGTAACACGGCAGGTTCAACAACAGCAACGCTGACTGTAACCACAGCCGGTGATTATTATGTAACCAACACGAATGCTTGCGGAAGTGCAACTTCCAATCACATTACAGTTGCAATAAGTCCTGCCCCAACCGCTTCGGTTATTGCCGCAGTAGGTTCATCTGCCATTTGTGCAGGTGGCAGTGTGGTTCTTTCGGGAAATGTAGGTGGAACATGGAGTACAGGTGCAACTACTGCAACCCTGACTGTTACAACTCCGGGCGATTATTATGTTACCAATACCAATACCTGCGGAAGTGTAACTTCCAATCATATTACGGTAACAACAGCTCCTGCTGCAACCGCTTCGGTTATTACAGCCGGTGGCGCCACCACTTTTTGTGCCGGTGGCAATGTCGTCCTTTCGGGCAATGTAGGTGGAACATGGAGTACGGGTGCAACTACTGCAACTTTGACTGTAACTACAGCAGGTAATTATTATGTGACGAATACCAACACTTGCGGAAGCGTGACTTCCAATCATATTGCAGTAACTGTAAATCCTGCCCCAACTGCTTCGGTTATTACAGCCGGTGGTGCCACAGCGTTATGTGCAGGTACTAATGTTGTCCTTTCGGGTAATGTGGGTGGTACATGGAGCACAGGTGCAACTACTGCAACTTTGACTGTAACGGCAGCGGGTGATTATTATGTTACAAACACCAACGGATGCGGAAGCGTAGCTTCAAATCACATTTCGGTTACAACAGTTCTTGCTCCGGTAGCTTCAGTTATCACAGCCGGTGGTGCCACTACTTTTTGTGCGGGTGGCAATGTTGTACTTTCGGGCAATGTAGGTGGAAAATGGAGCAATGCAGCAGGATCTACAACAGCTACGTTGACTGTTACCACTGCGGGTGATTATTACGTGACCAATACCACGGCTTGCGGAAGTGTAACTTCTAATCATATTACGGTAACGGTAAATCCTGCCCCAACAGTTTCGGTCATAACAGCCGGCAGTACTACAGCTTTATGCTCAGGTGCTAGTGTTGTTCTTTCGGGCAATGTGGGCGGTGTATGGAATAATGCAGCCGGTTCTACAACAGCTACTATAAATGTTACAACCCCCGGTGATTATTACGTAACCAATACCAATACCTGCGGAAGTGTGGCATCTAATCACATAACTGTTACAGCAGTTGCTGCTCCGGTAGCTTCGGTTATCACAGCAGGTGGTGCAACCACTTTTTGTGCTGGTGGCAATGTGGTTCTTTCGGGCAATGTAGGCGGAACATGGAACTATGCAGCCGGAACTTCAGCAGCTACAATAACTGTTACATCTCCCGGTGAATATTACGTAACCAATACCACAGCTTGCGGAAGTGTAACTTCCAATCATATTATAGTAACGGTAAATCCGGCCCCAACCGCATCAGTCATTACTGCCGGTAGCGCAATAGCCTTATGTACAGGTGGTAGCGTTGTTCTTTCAGGAAATGCAGGTGGAGTATGGAATTCGGGACAAACAACAGCGAGTATAACGGTCAGTACAGCGGGTGATTATTATGTAACCAATACCAACGGGTGTGGAAATGTAACTTCCAATCACATACTTGTAACCGTAAATGCACTTCCATTGGCAACTGCCGGAGGCAATGCATCAATTTGTATTGGAAACAGCGTAACCCTTGGTACTTCAGCCATTTCGGGACATACTTATTCATGGACACCATCAACCGGACTTAGTTCAGCAACTGTAGCTAACCCTGTTGCAACACCAGCAGTAACTACAACTTACACTTTGACCGAAACGATAACAACAAGTGGCTGTCAGGCTTCAAACTCTGTTATTGTTGCTGTAAATGCAATACCAACAGTTTCCACTTCAGCTTGTGTAGGTGGTTCAGTAAGTTTCTCTGCAACAGCAGTTGGAACCGGAGTAACCTATCAGTGGAGAAATGGTACTGTAAACTTAATGGACGGAGGCAATATCTCCGGTGCAACTTCACCTACATTGACCATTAGCCCGGTAAGCATTTCGGATGCTTCGAGCAATTACAATGTGGTTATTACAGGAGCTTGTACCAGCAGTGTTACGCCTTTAAGTTTAGGCTTAGTTGTTTTCAACGCACCGGTAATTGTTTCACAACCCCTTAATCAAACGGCATGTGTAGGTAGCTCTGCAAGTTTCTCAGCAGGAGTTACAGGCATTGGTCTGACGTATCAATGGCGTAAAGGAACAGCAAATGTAGTCAACGGTGGTACTATTTCCGGAGCAACTTCAGCAACACTTACCATAAATCCTGTAAATACGTTCGATGTAGCATCAAACTATAATGTTGTCATTACCGGCGCATGTTCGTCAGTAACCAGCACTTCAGCGTATGCTTCACTGGCATTATGTGTTCAAACAGGTGTAAGTCCTTTAAAAGTAGGTGATGAAGTAATCAGTATTTACCCGAATCCGGCTAAAACGTCAATAAACATAGATATATTAGATGCAACCCAATTCGACAGAGCAGAATTGAAACTGTATGATTCAATGGGAGCGATGGTCATCAACACAAATCTGACCAAAAAACTGACAACACTAAAAACAAATAATCTTCCTTCAGGAATTTATTTATACAAGGTGTTGGATAATAGCAAAACCATTCAATCAGGTAAATTGATATTTCAACAATAACTGATTTTAATAAGATTAAAGCCCATTGCAGCAATGTGATGGGCTTTTTTATACTATTTCTCACCAAACTGTCAACTAACAAACGTGTGAATATTGTAACTTATAAAAATTGTTATGTAACTCTGAAACTATTCACTACAACTACCTTTACTATTAAGTATAGATTTTAAAAATCAACAAAATGAAAACAAATTTACTCACTACATTAACAGCAGTTTTACTGCTATTAATACCGAATGCAATTTTCGGACAATCAATTAATTTGGGAACGGCAGCGAACTTTGCACTTTTCTCAACTAACGGTGCAGTAAGCAATACAGGCATTTCGCAGGTTACCGGAAATGTTGGAACAAACAATGGTTCAAGTACAGCTTTTGGTAATGTAAACGGCGTGATGCACGATAATGATGGATCGAGCGCACAGTGTGCTGCCGATTTATTATTGGCTTATAACAACCTGAACAGTGCCATCCCAACTTTTTTTCCGGCACCATTGCTTGGAAACGGAACTACACTAGTTCCGGGAATTTATTCCATAACCGGAGCAGCAACGTTGAATCTTGGACTTACCTTAGATGCAAACAACAATCCCAATGCTGAATTTATTTTTCAGATTAGTGGGTCATTTTCAACAGGGGCAGAGTCGAAAATCCATTTAATACGTGGAGCTAAGGCCTGTAATGTGTACTGGAAAGTAGAAGGGTTGGTGAGCATGGCTCCGGGAACTTCCATGAAAGGAACAGTTATTGCAAATAATGCAGCTATCATAATGGCCACACGCGACACATTAGAAGGCAGAGCACTTTCAACTGCCGGTGCTGTTACCATTAATGGTGTCTTAGTTTATACACCGGTTGGTTGTGGAAGTCCCACACTTGCAGGTCCAACAGCTCCTGATTTGGCTACACTGAAATGTTATACTTTATTCTCTTCAACCGGCTCAGTGACCAATACCGGAATTTCAACCCTAATGGGCGATGTGGGTACAAATGCAGGTTCAACCACCGGTTTTGATCAATTGTTAGTAGGTGGAGCTATTCATCCAATCCCCGATTTATCTACCGCACAAGCTGCAGCCGATTTGTTGAATATTTATAATTATCTGAATGTGTTGCCTTACGATATTGAATTGCTTTATCGGGCACAATTTGGCAGAAATCTGGTGCTTACACCTCATACTTACATTATGAAAGGTGCCGCCACATTTACCGATTCATTGTATCTGAATGCTCAGGGAAATGCAGATGCTGTGTTTGTAATTAAAGTAAACGGCGCACTCGCAACAAGTACCTATTCAAAAGTGCTTTTAATCAATGGAGCACAAGCCAAAAATGTTTATTGGAAAGTGGAAGGTGCGGTAAGTATAAATAATTATTCCGTTTTCTGTGGAACAATTGTTTCAAATAATGGCGCGTTGGGTGCAATAAATACAGGGGTAACACTAAATGGCAGAGCCTTTACAACGGCAGGAGCACTTACTTCAGCCTCAATTACAAGCACTATGGCGGCTGTTTGTTCTACAACTGGTATAAATTCAACTGGTATAGAAAATCCTGTCGGGGAATTAGCGATAGCTCCAAACCCTTTCGGTGCATTTACAACCATTAGACTAAAAGCTGATTCAGAAATTAAGAACTGTGAATTCAAAATGTACAATACCTTGGGTAAAATGGTGCTAAATACGATAATTCATAATCAACCAACAACGCTTGATTTAAGCAGATTACAATCAGGAATTTACTTTTATACAGCAGTTTCAGGTAGTAAAGTAATCCAATCGGGAAAATTAATCTCACAATAATAAACAGATCCGAGCAAAGTGTGAATGATGTAACTCAAAGCCGAAATTGTGTAATGCAAACGGCTGAGAAACAACGCACCTTTGTGGAGTGAAAATTCATTCACCAATAAAATATATAATTATGAACACAACAGAAATGAAAGGAAACTGGGATCAACAAAAAGGCAAACTAAAACAAAAATTTGCCACCCTTACTGATAATGATTTATTGTTTGCGGCAGGAAAAAAAGAAGAAATGTTTGGACGCCTGGAAACTAAATTGGGTAAAACCAAAGACGAGTTACACAAAATAATATCATCTCTTTAAATTGTCAGGGAATCAAAAAAAATCTTATGGTAAATTAGCTTTTTTGATTCCTTTTTTGATTCTATTTTTTAGTAGATATGAATAGGCGTAAAATCATTATACTATTTTTGTGTCATTTCATGGTATTACTTCCATGTAAGTCACAGATTGAAAAATCCACACAATATGGTCTTTTAATAGGTATGAACTTATCCGATTTTTATACCAAAGATGCCATTTCAAATTTAAATGCAGGGTTTTTTACCGGTGGGTTTCTCAGAATTGCGCTAACAAATACCATTGCTATTGAACCAGAACTCTATCTCAGCACCAAAGGCACCTCAGTTGTTTATAATTCACTGTTGGTAGTCAATAATGCCAATTTAAATCTGACCTATCTGGAAATACCAGTTATTGGAGTTTTCAAAGTGACGCAACTTATTAATTTTCAGGTTGGACCATATATCTCCTATTTAATTGCTACACAGATCAAAAATGTTAGTAATATCAATCTTTTTAATTTTGAACAAAACCTGAATATTGATAATTACAATCGGTTGGATGCAGGAGCGGTTATAGGTATCGGATTGGATGTCAAATCAATTACTATGGGAATTCGTTACAACTTGGGATTGGTTAGTGTAGGCAAAAATCAACAGTTTTTAGGACTGAGTTATAATATGGAGAATGCAAGAAATGGTGTCTTAAATTTCTATTTGGCCATTGGGCTTAATCAGAAAATACGGAAATAACATATTAGAAAAATGTAAAATTATTTTAAATCAATTAATTATGAGCAATCTACTTTATTCATTCGCAGTTATACTAATCATCTGTTGGTTGGTCGGTTTTTTCGTTTTCAATCTGGGTTACTTAATCCATATCTTACTCATTATTGCATTAATATCAGTATTTCTTAGGATTATCAAAGGAAAATAAATTTATTAAACGAGATTTTATCAATATTAACAGCTCGTTATGAAATTTTATTTTTCAATGAGGATTCACAAAGTTGCTAAGAAAATGTTTGCGTTTTTCTCTTTGTGTACTTTGTTTATATATTTGAATGTCTGATGATTATTTCGAACTCTGATTTTTAAGGTTCAGATAAATAAATGAATGCTCCCGGTTATTCCTCGGGGTCTTTTGGTAATTCTACAATAATTTAAAATACCTAATGGTGTTGCGATTGAAGATAGTATTCGTTTCAAATAGGTTACAAAAAAATGATCTCCCTGAGCTTCACAGCAGAGGGAGATCGTCACTTAATGTTTTACTTAATTTACTCACACTAAAGCATTACCCCAAAAGGCAGACACTATAAATCAAAAAACATTAATATCGTAACTTGGTTCGTTTACAATTTCTGAAACCAATTCAGTATAAAGTACTTTTCCCTCCTCATCAATTGCAACAACAGAACGTGACATTAATCCTTTAAGTGGGCCATCAATCAACAGCACACCATAATCGGTTGCAAAGTTGTTGTAACGGAAATCTGAAGCAGTTGATACATTTTCGATACCTTCAGCACCACAGAAACGTCCCTGAGCAAATGGAAGGTCTTTTGAAATACAAATCACCACTGTATTTTCTTTTCCGGCAGCCCATTTATTGAAATTGCGAACTGATGCAGCGCAAGTACCTGTATCAATACTTGGGAAAATATTCAATAAAACGCGTTTCCCTTTGTAATCACTCAGATGAATTTCCTGCAAACTACCATTAACTAATACAAAATCAGGTGCTTGTGAACCTACTGCTGGTAAACTACCGTTGGTGTTTACATCACCTCCTTTAAATTTTACTGTTGACATAATCGTTGTTTTTATTTATTTTGATTAAAAAATTTGCTGTTAATACACTAATAACATCATTCTTGAGTTTTTTGTTTATTTTTGTGACTGATTTTTTGAAAAAAACCATGTTAAGAATAATAAAATATATCTTTTTTTCTTTTTCTCTGACCATTTTATTGAATTCATGCAAAGATTCCAAAGAATATAGAATCGACCCGGCATTTACGGATTATCTTCAAAGATTTGAAAATGAAGCAGCTAACCGGGGTCATAATTTCAACCCTCATTCTACCGGTTTAATCATTGAATTTGCCAGCCTGTCGAACAGTACGGCAGGTTTGACTAATTACGAAACTCCCATCCGCATTGAAATAGATCAGACTTATTGGAACGATATTGCCGGTTCGGCAGGTGCTGATATGATGAAAGAAGAGTTAATTTTTCATGAACTTGGACACGGATTACTGGGAAGATCACACTTAAATACTACATTGAGTAATGGTGACTGGAAATCGATTATGTGCGGTGGCACTAAAGTAGGCGACCGTGCATGGAATATTAATTACCGTGGTGTACGTCGAAAGTATTACGTAGATGAACTTTTTGATGAAAATACTACTGCTCCGGAAGTTGCTAGCCTGACTTTAGCGGTAGATTCTACAGGTTTTACGCAAAAAAGTTTACTGACTTTTTCAGGTACAGGCGATACCGGAAACTTTTTGAACAAAAATTCATCTCAATTGGGTGTAAGTTTGGAAAATGGAAGATTAATGCTTCAGAATAAAACAAGTAATCCACTATTTATTTTAACAGCATTGTCAACGCCAATTTCAATTAATTCTGATTTTTCGTATGAGCTTGGATTTTATTACCCAACAACTAACAATGCAACAAATCAGTATGGGTTGATTTTTGGTCATATTAACTCCAGTTCAAGTGGATTATCTGATTCAATTGAGTATTTCAGCATAAATAATAATCAAAAAATGTATATGGGTAACAATGAATACTACAGTTATTTTACAGAACTGACAGAGAGTTCGATAGTACTCGGAACAATGAATAAACTGAAAGTCCAGAAAATTGGCACTTTTTTGTATTATTTCATTAACAATTCTTACTGTTATATGAACGAGATTAATGCTTCAGCCGATATTAATCAGGTAGGATTTAGTGTACCAGAACTCAGCACAATTTATATTGATAATTTCAAAGTTTCTCAACGAACAGCAAGTGCTGTTAATCAACAAAAAATTAATCAAAATCAATTTTTAGATATCAGAATACAACAGGTAAATAAATCGTTTCAACATATTCTGAAAAATAAATAATCAACAAATAATTATAATTTTAATATGTCCAAATTCACTATATATCAGGTTTTTCCGCGATTATTCGGGAATGAAACAACACCCACTAAATATAACGGAACGATAGAAGAAAATGGTTGTGGAAAATTCAATTCGTTTACAAACAAAGCACTCAAAGAAATAAAGAATCTTGGCATTACTCATATATGGTACACCGGAATTATAGAACATGCCACTCAGACCGATTATACTGCTTTTGGCATTCTTAAGGATCATCCGGCTGTTGTGAAGGGTAAAGCCGGTTCGGCTTATGCCATCAAGGATTATTATGATGTAGACCCTGATTTAGCAGTGAATGTGGAAAAACGGATGGACGAATTTGAGACAATGATAAAACGAACTCATTCCAATGATTTAAAGGTAATTATTGACTTTGTTCCGAATCATGTGGCACGTCAATATCATTCGGATGCAAAACCTGATGGTGTTATCGATTTAGGCGAAACCGACCATTCCGAATGGGCTTTCTCCCCCCTGAATAATTTCTACTATATTCCAAATCAGTTATTTAAACCACAGTTTGACACGGGTGATTATTGGGAATTTCCCACTAAAGCTACCGGAAACGATCAGTTTACTGCCTGCCCGACACAAAATGACTGGTACGAAACTGTAAAGCTTAATTACGGTATAAATTACATGGAAGGAATGCAAAAGCAGTTTAATCCAATACCTGATACATGGTTTAAAATGCGTGATATTTTACTTTTTTGGGCAGGAAAGAAAGTGGATGGATTTCGATGTGATATGGCTGAAATGGTGCCGGTAGAGTTTTGGGGATGGGCTATTGCGCAGGTGAAAGCACAGTTTCCAGAAGTTATTTTCATTGCAGAAGTGTATAACCCAGTCGAATATAACAATTACCTGTTCAATGGTCGATTTGATTATTTGTATGACAAAGTGGGGCTTTACGATACACTTCGTAACGTGACGAGTCGAAACTTTCCGGTACGTGATATAACCGGTGCATGGCAAAGTCTGGGCGGCATTGAAAATCAGATGCTCAACTTTTTGGAAAATCACGATGAACAACGTATTGGTTCCGGATTTTTCTCGGGCAATGGAACGTATGCTCAACCTGCTATGATAGTGGCTGCTACCCTTACACAGGCTCCGGTTATGATTTATGCCGGTCAGGAACTAGGCGAATTGGGCATGGACTGTGAAGGTTTCAGCGGTGTGGACGGTCGCACCACTATATTTGATTATTGGGGTGTGAAATCGCTTCAGGCTTGGTCGAATAATGGAAAGTTTGATGGTGGTAAACTAACCGATGAACAAAAAGAACTTCGTGCTTTTTATAAAAAATTACTCAATATCACCATTACTGAGAAAGCCATTACTCATGGTCAAATGTTCGACCTTGAATTTGCTAATGTGGATAATCTAAAGTTTAACACACACGAACAGTATGCCTATTTTCGTAAATGCGAAAATGAGTTGTTGCTTATTGTGCTGAATTTTGATGATAAGCATTTAGAGACCGAAGTGTGTTTCCCCGAAGAGGCTTTTGAATATCTGCAACTGGATGAAGGACAGAATTATACGGTTTCAGATTTGCTGGATGAGTCCAATAAACTGCCGATGTTTACGCTTTCAACCACCGAACCTTTGACTCTACACATGCCTGCCTGGAAAGGAATGATATTGAAATTGACAGCAGTTCTTAGTTGAAAGTCAAAAGTCAAAAGTTGACATAGTTATTCAGTAAATTCCGAATGCATGATCAGAGATTTATTTATTAAAAAGACATTGCAACAACTTGATGAAGAGGCCAGTAGTAATAAACACGGGTTGAAACGTCATTTGGGTCTTATGAATCTCACGTTGCTGGGCATCGGAAGTGTAATTGGTGCAGGTATATTTGTTCTGACCGGAACTGCTGCACAAATGCATGCAGGTCCGTCCATTGTCCTATCGTTTGTCCTTTCCGCATTTGGCTGTTTACTAGCAGGATTGTGTTATGCCGAATTTGCATCTATGATACCACTTTCGGGCAGCGCGTACACCTACGGGTATGCCACAATGGGCGAACTTATTGCCTGGATAATTGGCTGGGATTTAATTTTGGAATATTTGTTTAGTACAGCTACGGTAGCTGTTGGTTGGTCGGGTTATATGTTGAGTTTTCTCGCTGATTTTGGTATTTATTTACCTGCCTCCATTGCCCAATGTCCCTACGATTTCGATCAGCATGGCTGGCATGCAACTGGTGGGTATTTCAATTTTCCGGCAGTTTTTATCGTTCTTTTATTGACCGTTTTATTGGTTGTAGGAATTAAAGAAACGGTAAAATTCAACAATATCACTGTTTTCATTAAGATAATTGTGGTATTGCTGTTTATCGGATTTGGCATATCACATATCAACCCACAAAACTGGGTTCCATTCATTCCCAAAAATACCGGCGTGTGGGGACAATACGGTTGGTCGGGTATTCTCACAGGTTCGGGAGTTATTTTCTTTGCTTACATTGGTTTCGATGCAGTTTCCACAACTTCGCAGGAGGCTATAAATCCCAAACGTGACCTGCCACTCAGTATTTTGTTTTCGCTGCTTATATGTACAATATTATATGTTGGGGTTAGCTTTGTGCTCACTGGAATTGTAAATTACAAAGATCTGAATGTCGCTGCACCCATCGCACTGGCAATCGATAGGAGCGGAGAGGGGCTCAAATGGCTAAGTCCGATTATTAAAACAGGAACAATTGCAGGCTTAAGTTCGGTGATTCTTGTTACATTGCTTGGTCAAACACGTATTTTCTTTTCGATGGCGCACGACGGATTGCTTTGGAAATGTTTCGCCCGGACTCATTCCAAATTCAAAACACCTCATTATTCTACACTTATAACAGGCTTTTTCACAGCTTTAATGGCCGGACTATTTCCTATCGGTTTATTGGGAGAATTAGTGTCAATAGGCACTTTACTTGCATTTATGATAGTGTGTATCGGTATTCTGATTATGCGAAAAACCGAACCAGATGCTCCGCGTCCGTTTAAAACTCCTTTTGTTCCTTTTGTACCAATACTCGGTGCATTTGTCTGTTTCATTCAAATGCTTGCACTGCCTGCCGATACGTGGTTGCGCCTTATAATTTGGATGGCTATTGGCTTTGTTATTTATTTTAGCTATGGTATCAAAAACAGTGTGGCAAGAAAGAACAGAGGACGTTTGGACTGAAAAATATTTTTTAATGCTGTTGATGATCCAAATTTGTGACAGAACTGCTAAAAAATCCATCATTCTATTTGAGATTCTACTGTAAAATGGATATTAAATGCTATTTTTGTGCAAAAATGTAATAATTATAAAGCAAAATCAAAATAAATTTATCAAACTGATAATCTATGTTTAAAGACTTATTTATCCGTAAAACGCTGGCAGAACTTGAAATACAAGCTGATAGCAACCACAATTCGCTCAAACGCCACCTGAATGCAACAAACTTGACGTTACTTGGTGTTGGTTGTGTAATTGGTGCAGGTATATTTGTACTTACTGGTACAGCTGCTGCCTTGCACGCCGGACCGGCAGTGGCGTTGTCGTTTATAATTTCCGCTTTCGGCTGTCTGCTGGCTGGACTTTGTTATGCAGAATTTTCGTCAATGATACCTGTTTCGGGAAGCGCTTATACATACGGCTATGCCACTATGGGTGAGTTTGTAGCATGGATTATAGGTTGGGATTTGATTCTGGAATACTTGTTCGGTTCAGCTACAGTTGCTGTGGGTTGGGCAGGTTATGTAACCAGTTTTTTTGCCGATTTTGGAATTGTTATTCCAAAGGCTCTTTGTCAGAGTCCGTTTGTGTTCGATCATGCTGGCTGGCATGCTTCGGGAGCAATTATCAATTTTCCGGCTGTTTTCATAATTGGTGTGATGACAACTCTGTTAGTTATTGGAATCAAGGAGTCAGCAAAATTTAACAATATAATTGTTTTGATAAAAGTGACTGTTATTCTGCTGTTTATCGGTTTCGGAATTTCGCATATCAATGTGGCTAACTGGCATCCATTTATACCTGCAAATACAGGTACATTTGGACAGTTTGGATGGTCGGGTGTACTTACAGCTGCTGCGGTGGTATTTTTTGCTTATGTAGGCTTCGATGCAGTTTCGACCACCTCGCAGGAAGCTATTAATCCAAAACGCGATGTGCCAAGAGGAATTTTATTTTCTCTGCTGATTTGCACTGTTTTATATATTGCGGTAAGTATGGTGTTGACGGGGATTCTTAATTATAAATATTTAAATGTAGAAGCTCCTATAGCGTTGGCAATTAATAGTGCAGGTGCTGATTTGGTTTGGTTGCGTCCGATTATCAAAATTGGAGCAATTGCCGGGTTAAGTTCAGTTGTGCTTGTACTTTTATTAGGCCAGTCACGCGTGTTTTTTACTATGGCAAGCGATGGTTTATTGTGGAAAAGTTTTGCCAAAACCCATTCCAAATACAAAACACCTCACATTACCACGATTGTAACCGGTTGTGTAGCAGCATTTTTTGCCGGACTTTTTCCTATCGGTTTATTGGGTGAAATGGTATCAATCGGTACGTTACTTGCTTTTGTAATCGTATCAGTTGGAATTATTATTCTCCGTAAATCGGAACCTACTGCCATTCGTGGATTCAAAACTCCGTGGGTACCTTTTGTGCCTATTTTGGGTGCATTGGTTTGCTTTGCTCAGATGGCTTCCCTGCCAATTGATACCTGGATTCGATTGATTAGCTGGATGTTGATAGGATTTGTAATTTATTTCACCTATGGTCGCAAACATAGTCATGCACGTCTGAAAAGAAAAAATAATAATATTAATTAACAACACCTTATAACCATGAATCGCGAAGCACTTTCCAAAATTTCGTATGGCGTATATATTATTTGTACCGGTGATGAAAAATATGGAAACGGTTATATCTCTAACACTGTATTTCAGGTAACTTCAAGTCCTGCACAGTTCGGAACCTGTTGTAATAAAGATAATTATTCGGCCGGATTGATTGAAAAGTACGGATATTTTACCGTATCAGTATTGCACCAAAACACGGATTCAGAAGTGTATGGGCGGTTTGGGTATAAGAGTGGTCGTGATTTGGATAAGTTTGATGGAATGACCATTAAGTATGGTTTGAGTGGTACTCCTATAGTCCTGAATGACAGTGTGGCTTATCTCGAATTAAAAGTTGTTCAGAAAATTGATGTGGGAACGCACTGGTTGTTTATAGGGGAATTGGTAGATGCCCAACTTATTGATGAATCTCTTGAACCCATTACTTACGAATATTACCGTATGGTAAAAAAAGGATTATCGCCCAAAAACGCTCCAACCTATATTGATAAAACTGTTGAAGAACCAGTAGCAAAAATTGTTGAAAACAAGGACTTTAAACGCTATGAATGTATGGATTGCGGATATGTGTACGATGAGAGTATAGAACCCATTAAGTTTGCAGACTTACCTGATGATTGGAAATGCCCTATTTGCGGAGCAGGCAAAAATGAGTTTCTTCCGTTTTAAATAACATTACCACACCATTGACAAATTTAGCGTAATTCTATAAATTTCATGTTGTTTACTTCCAAATGCAATTATTTCCCGATACAAAATTTACCAAATATATTTCCAAGTATCTCATCATTCGATATTTGCCCAGTAATTTCACCAAGAAAATGCATGCATTCACGAATATCCTGTGAAAGAAAATCGCCCGATATGCCAAAGTCCAATCCTTCAATCACGCGGTTGATGGCTGTTTGTGCATTACGCAGTGCTTCGTAGTGACGAATGTTGTTGACAACCACGTCACCCGGATTAATTTCGGGAAGCTGAGTTGCTTCAACCAATGCTTTTTGAAGCTTGTCAGTATTTATTTTGTTTAGGGCTGAAATATAGATCCGTTCGCCTTCAAATTGCTCAAAAAGTTGTCCAAGCACTTCGCGTTCATCTTCGGCAATTTTGTCTATTTTGTTGAAAACCAGAATGATTTTCTTCCCTTCAGCACGTTTGGCAATCCGGTCGGTGAGCCATTCGATATGCTCGCTCACCTGTGTACAATCAATAAGCCATAGCACAATAGAAGCTTGTTCAATTTTCTGATAGGTACGCTCTATACCCATATTTTCAACCTTATCCTTTGTATTTCGGATACCGGCGGTATCAATAAAACGGAAGGTAATGCCGTTGATATTTACGGAGTCTTCAATGGAATCTCGTGTAGTGCCATGAATTTCAGAAACCAGCGCTTTTTCTTCGTTTAATAGTAAGTTTAGTAAAGTCGACTTACCCACATTTGTTTCGCCTACCAGAGCCACCGGAATGCCGTTTTTAATTGCATTTCCAACCTTAAAAGAATCGGCTAATTTTGAAATTAATAGATCCATTTCTGAAGCAAGAATTTTTAATTTTGAACGGTCGGCAAATTCAACGTCTTCTTCTGTAAAATCAAGTTCAAGTTCTACCAACGATACGAAATCAAGCAATTGGGTACGTAGTTTGATCAGCTCATTCGAAAAGCCACCACGCATTTGATTTAAAGCCATGCGATGTGAAGCAACTGAAGTGGAAGCAATTAAATCGGCTACTGCTTCGGCCTGTGATAAATCCATTTTGCCATTTAGGAAAGCCCGTTGGGTAAATTCGCCGGGTTGAGCCAATGTACAGCCACTCTCAAGCAAAAGTTGCAAAATCTGTTGTTGGATAAAAACTGAACCGTGACACGAAATTTCCACAACATCTTCGCCTGTAAATGAATGTGGAGCTTTGAAAACGCTTACCAGCACTTCGTCCACAACTTCACCTGAGTTGGTTACAATTCTTCCAAAGCTGATACTAAACGGTTTTTGTGTAGTCAGGCTGTTTTTTTTAGTTTGAGGTGCAAAAATTGCATTGCAGTTTTTTAGCGCATCTGCTCCCGATGCACGTATTACGGCAATTCCTCCGATTCCCGGAGCAGTAGATATAGCAGCTATTGTTGAACCCTCAAGCCCTGAAGGGGAGATTGAATTAGTATCTTTTGTTTTCATTTTCATGTTTGTTTCTTCAATCTTAAGGTTTTACATGTTGTTTTCTTGTTCCCCTTTAGGAGGTAGAGGTTTAAATCCGTTGAAGAACTGTTTGAACAAGATTTTCAATATAGGGTTTATAATCGGTTGTTGCAGCCTCTACACGACGATTAGCTATGATGCAACACACGGTCATGGCTTTATGTCCCATCAATTTGGAAAGTCCGGCAATGGCAGAACCTTCCATTTCGTAATTGGTAATTTTGTATTTGCCGTAACGGAAACTCTCAATTTTATTGTTTATATCCATGTCAGCCAGATCGATGCGCAATACACGTCCCTGAGGACCGTAAAATCCATTGGCCGAAATAGTTACGCCACGCAGCATATCGTCCATTCCAATACGGTTTACCAGTTCTTCATCGGCATCAACCACATAAGGAGCAGCCAGTTGCGGATTCCAAACCAAATGTTTTTTCATTGCTTCTTCAAAAGCTAAATCACTTACAGAATCCCGTCCGGCATAGAAATTCAGCATACCATCAAATCCTATTGATTTTTCGGAGATCAGAAAACTTCCAAGTGGAATTTCTGGTTGCATGCCACCTGATGTCCCAATTCGAACAATGGTCAGTTGGCGAAAATCAGTTTTTTCTGTTCTTGTCTGAAAATCGATGTTTGATAATGCATCTAATTCATTCACGACTATATCGATATTGTCGGTACCAATTCCGGTTGAAATTACTGAAATGCGTTTGCCTTTATATGTGCCCGTAATGGTATTGAATTCGCGGCTCGAAACCGAACATTCTTGTGTGTCAAAATAAGCTGCCACAAGTTCAACCCGTCCCGGATCACCTACTAGTATTACATTATCAGCTAGTTGTTCGGGTTTTAGATGAAGGTGAAAAATGCTTCCATCACTATTAATAATTAGTTCGGATGGTGGGAAGTGTTTCATAATCTACAATTTATTTATTAACGACATTGCTTTTTGTCAGAACTACAAATATACTTCTTTTTTGAATCTAAACTTCATTCGTGCATATTTAGTTTAGTTTTTTGCAAAAAAAAACCGGAGTGAATAGCTCCAGTTTTCTGAAATGATTGTTTATTAGATTAATAGCGATAATCTTTTAATTGTTCCTGAAGGCGTTTACGTGCCAGAAATATACGACTTTTAACTGTACCTATTGGCAAATTCATTTGTTGGGCAATTTCTTCGTATTTAAAACCCTGAATGTGCATAGAGAATGGTATACGATATTCGTCGGCGAAAGATGCTATAGTGTTAGATATTTCGCCAATGGCGTAAGAACCTTCGGGACTGTCAAAACCTGAATTTTGTGGTAAGTTTAAATGATGAAGGTCTTCAGTTTTATCAACAACTGTTTGATTTCTAACTATTTTTCGATAGTTGTTAATAAATATATTCTTCATTATAGTCAGAACCCAACCTTTAAAATTTACATCGTTTGTAAATTTTTCCTGATTGTCAAGCACTTTCAGGGTGGTGTCTTGCAAAAGATCTTCAGCATCATCGCGGTTTAAAGTAAGCGAGAAAGCAAAATTGCGCATGTTGCTTTGTAGTGCAACTAAATCATTTTCAAATTGAACGTTTTTCATAAAGCTGTAGTTTTACGTGTGTGAGTAAATAAAACTTAGTAACCGATAATATTACCAAGCAAGATAATATTTATCTAAACGAATTTGTTTTTGAAAAAACTTACTTGATTCTTTTGAAACAAGTATTTGATTGTCAGTTGTCTATACTGAAGAATATAAAGAAAAGAGCTCTTTCGAAATCAATAACCTTAGATTTGCACTACAAATATAGATGATTTTTTTTCATTGGTTCTACATTTATTGAAAAAAGATTAACTATATCATTATAGGTTTTATCTATAATGTTTGTTTTGTTTGTAGATGATTGTATTTCAGTTAGATATG
>CAIKVR010000269.1 GCA_903830915.1 uncultured Bacteroidales bacterium | reverse complement strand
TATTGAATTCGTTGCAGGATTCTGTGACATTCAATTTCGATCGTCAATAACCTTCTTTTCAAATGATGTTTTTGCCTCCATGCCTTCCGGCCATCAGCTACGGAAGAATTATAAAGATACAAATTAAGCTATTAGCATTTGAACCTAACAATGATCTACCACCCAGGAGTTCCCCCATGTGGACATCCTTGCCACCCCATACCCCTTGCGGCAACGGTTGGGAACCTTTCTCTCATCGATCAGACTCGAATATCGGAATCCTGGTCTCCCACGGGTTCACAGGCAGCACCAGCAGCGTGATCCACCTCGCCAGGAAGCTGGCCGAGGTCGGCTATTAATTAAATATTATATGTTCCAAAACTTTTTTTCAACAAGTTGTTGATAACTGAAAAAGTTTTCTATAATAATTTATAATCAGTTGAATAACAAACATATATGATTTAACTAATGTCATATTATTTCCAAAAATAATTTTTATGAAAAATATTTTATCAACAATATTACATTAAGTGTGTATTAATATAAACTCAAACAGCACAAAATTTAGCTGTTTGTGCAAATTTTTCATGATTGAAAATAAAATATTAGGGCAATTTTTCAGTAAAAATCCTCTGAACACATGAATCAGATGATTTTTACCGGGGAAATATCCCTTGCATCGATGCGATAGAGGACTTTTACCGGGGAAATATCCCCTGATGTATGTCGATAAGGGACTTTTACTCAGTAAAAATCCCCTGCGTCGATGCGATAGATGATTTTTACCGGGGAAATTCACCCCAAAATTCAATTTTTAGAGATATTTTCTAAAACAAGTCATCGGTTAAAAGATATTTTATATCTTTGGGGAGAAATTTAATAATTATAAAATCTGTTGATTATGAAAAATCTATCTGACTTCACAGGCTTGTATCCTGTTTCTAAAACATTGCGTTTTGAACTGATTCCACAAGGTAAGACTCTTGAATTTATTGAAAAGAATGGATTGCTCGAACAGGATGAACACCGTGCAGAGAGCTACATTCTTGTAAAGAGAATCATTGATGAATATCACAAGGCTTTTATTGCCAAATCCTTAGTTGATTTCAGATTATACGGACTCGAAGATTATTATCTGTATTATCATATTCTGAAGCGCGATGATGACTAGAAGAAGAAGTTTGAAGATATTCAATTGAAATTACGTAAACAGATAGCTGAGAGATTTACCAAACAGTAAAGTTTCAAAAATCTGTTTGCCAAGGAACTGATTAAAGAAGAATTGAAAGAATTCGTTCAAACGGTTGAAGACCGTGAATTAATCAAAGAATTTGAATCATTTACAACCTATTTTACCGGATTTCACGAAAACAGAAAAAATATGTATTCGGCAGAGGAAAAATCCACTGCTATTACCTACCGCCTGATACATCAAAACCTGCCCAAGTTTATCGACAATATGCGGGTGTTTGAAAAAATAATGAACTCGCCGGTAAAAGATAAATTTCAGACACTGCTTTCCGATAATCAGTTAGGTCCGATTATTCAGGTCATGGCGGTTGAAGATATGTTCTCGCTTAGTTATTTCAACGAAACGCTTACACAACTTGGCATTGACAAGTATAATGCACTGATAGGTGGATATTCGCCCGAAGAAGGCAAAGAAAAGATTAAGGGATTGAATGAATATATCAATCTGTTCAATCAAACTGCCAAAAAAGAAGAACGGATTCCGAAACTGAAACCGCTTTTCAAACAAATACTGAGCGACCGCTCTACAGCTTCGTTTATCCCTGATGAATTTGCCGCCGATAGTGAGGTGTTGGAAAGTATTGAACGGTTTTATCAGGAAGTGAATGAGCAGGTTATCGATAAAAAAGTGGAGGGCGAACATTCATTAAAAGCCTTGCTACAAAACCTTTTGGACTATGATTTATCGAAAATATACCTGCGAAATGATTTGAGTATCACAGATATTTCGCAAAAGATGTTTGGCGACTGGGGAGCTTTTCAGAAAGCTATGAACGTATGGTTTGACCTGAATTACAAAGGAAAAGCAAAACCCGGAACTGAAAAGTATGAAGAAGAACAAAAGAAGTATTTCGCAGGTCAGGATAGTTTCAGCATAGGATTTATCAATGAATGTTTGTTATTGTCAGACAGTCAATTCCATAAGAATATAGCTGATTATTTTGGGTTGAGTGGAAAAACCGATAATGAAACACCCGATTTGTTTGGCATACTTGTAGACAAATACAATGCAGTTGCTGAATTGCTCAACAATCCGTACCCGCAGGAACAGAATCTGGCACAAGACCAAAAGCAGGTAGATAAGCTGAAAGAATTGCTGGATGCTGTGAAAGCCATTCAGTGGTTTATCAAACCATTATTGGGTAAAGGCAATGAAGCGGATAAAGACGAACGGTTTTACGGTGAATTTACTTCGCTTTGGATTACACTCGATCAGATTACGCCACTCTACAACAAAGTGCGTAACTACATGACCCGTAAGCCTTATTCGACTGATAAGATGAAATTGAATTTTGAGAATTCTACATTGTTGGATGGTTGGGACGTAAACAAAGAATCGGATAATGCCAGTGTTATATTCCGCAAAAACGGATTGTATTACCTGGGTATCATGAATAAAAAGCATAACAAGATATTCAAAAAGGAATTTGAGGCTACGGCTGAATCTTGTTTTGAAAAAATGGAATATAAGCTACTTCCCGGAGCAAATAAAATGCTGCCCAAAGTGTTTTTCTCCAATTCCAGAATTGATGAATTTAAGCCCTCTGCACGGTTGATGGAAAACTACCGCAACGAAACTCATAAAAAAGGAGATAAGTTCAAGTTGGCAGATTGTCACGAATTAATCAATTTCTTCAAAGCCTCTATTAATAAACACGAAGACTGGAAAAACTTCGGTTTTCAGTTCTCGGACACGAACCGTTACGAAGATTTAAGCGGATTCTATCGGGAGGTGGAACAGCAGGGTTATAAAATTACCTTTAAATCGATTCCCGAAAGTTACATGAATCAACTGGTGGAAGAAGGAAAACTCTACCTGTTTCAACTCTATAACAAAGACTTTTCGCCCAACAGCAAAGGTACTCCAAACCTGCACACACTGTACTGGAAAATGCTTTTTGATGCCGACAACCTGAAAGATGTGGTGTATAAACTAAACGGACAAGCCGAAGTATTTTTCCGGAAATCGAGTATAAAACCCGAAAATATTATTGTTCACAAAGCCCACGAAGCCATAAACAACAAAAACGAACAAAACGCCAAAAAGCAAAGCCGGTTTGAATACGATATTATCAAAGACAAACGCTACACGGTAGACAAGTTCCAGTTTCATGTGCCTATAACCATGAACTTTAAAGCTCGTGGACTGAACAATATCAACACTGAAGTAAATCAATGGTTACAAAAGACGAATGATGTACATATTATTGGTATCGACCGGGGCGAAAGGCATCTACTGTATTTGACGCTGATTGACTCGAAAGGAGCTATCAAAAAGCAATTCTCGCTCAACGAGATAGTGAACGAATACGAGGGAAAAACCTACAAAACCGATTATCACAAGTTATTGGATAACCGCGAAGGAAACCGTGACGAAGCCCGCAAGAACTGGAAAACCATTGAAACCATCAAGGAACTGAAAGAAGGCTATCTGAGCCAGGTAATTCATAAAATAAGTAAGTTGATGGTGGAATACAACGCCATTGTGGTGCTCGAAGACCTGAACATGGGCTTTATGCGTGGACGACAAAAGGTGGAAAAACAGGTGTATCAGAAATTTGAAAAAATGCTGATAGATAAGCTGAATTATCTGGTGGATAAAAAGCAGAATCCGGCAGCAATGGGCGGAACGCTCCATGCCTACCAGTTTACCAATAAGTTTGAGAGTTTTCAGAAAATGGGCAAACAAAGCGGTTTGCTTTATTATGTTCCGGCATGGAACACCAGCAAAATGGACCCGGTAACGGGATTTGTGAATCTGTTCGACACACGATACGAGAATATGGAAAAAGCCCGTACGTTCTTTGGCAAGTTTGATTCCATACAATACAACCCGAAAAAGAACTACTTCGAATTTGAGTTCGATTACAACCGGTTTACTGCCAAAGCTGAAGGAACGAGAACCCAATGGACACTTTGCAGTAACGATACACGCATTGAAACTTTCCGCAATACGGCCAAAAACAGCCAGTGGGATAATCGTGAAGTGGTGATGACCAATGAGTTTATCAACTTATTCAATCAGTACGGCATTGATTACCAAGTTGCCGGACTAAAAGAACAGATAAACCAACAAACCGAGAAAGCATTTTTTGAACGACTGCTCCATCTGCTGAAACTTACCCTGCAAATGCGGAACAGCATAAGCGGAACAGAAACAGATTACCTTATTTCGCCGGTAGCCAATGCCAACGGAACGTTTTACGATAGCCGCTCGGCAAGCGCTGCTTTACCTCAAAATGCCGATGCGAATGGTGCATATAACATAGCCCGTAAAGGAATGTGGGTGGTGGAACAGATAAAACAAGCCAATGATTTGAAAAAACTAAAATTAGCCATCAGCAATAAAGAATGGCTGGGGTTTGTACAGTAATAATCTTGAATATATAGATGTTTAAACAAAGCTATCAAATATGGAAATGCCATTCATCGTGACCAACCTTTGCTATTTTTTACTTAGCAAACTCCCGTCTTTATTTAATTCGTTTGATTAAACTAATTTCATGATTATAAGTTCTTTGACATGATTATTCTTCAATTCCAAATTTATAGGGGAGGTAAAAATGTACTTTTATAAATTGTCGTTTATTCCAATAAAATCGCTACTTTTGTCACATAGTTGTTTAGCATAGAGTCTAAACGGCTTTTTAAATTTCTACTATTGTAGATGCTAAAGACGAATAGTTTCCTAAGTAGTAGTCTAAACGGCTTTTTAAATTTCTACTATTGTAGATGAATAGACTACGGTAAAATGATTAGTTTTGAGTCTAAACGGCTTTTTAAATTTCTACTATTGTAGATC
>CAIKVR010000268.1 GCA_903830915.1 uncultured Bacteroidales bacterium | reverse complement strand
TCAATCAATGATGATCAAGAATTCTTAGGTCTTGGACCATTAGGGGGAATTCTAACAGCTATGAAGACATATCCTCAAAGTTCCTGGATTGTTCTAGCTTGTGATTTGCCTTATGTAACACAAGAAACAATTGAAACACTTATTGTGAATCGAGACAGCAATATGATAGCCACTGCCTTTAAAAGCTCTCAAGATGGTTTACCTGAACCTTTGTGTGCCATTTGGGAAGGCGATGCCTATGTTCCTATATTGAAATTATTTAACCAAGGAATAGCCTGTCCCCGTAAAATCCTAATCAAAACCACCCCTAATTTACTCAACCAAACCAACCCGAGATGGCTTGACAATATCAACACTCCACAAGAAAGAAAATTTATCCGTAGGGGCGGACCAAAGTGTCCGCCCGTTGTAGAGACGCCATTTATGGCACTACTGTCCGGGTAAATTTAATTTATTTCTTGTAACCCATTGAATTACTTATTGTAATGACGAAAAACTCATTTTTCGATTTGAAATTTACTTTATACTTTGGTCATCAATTAATCACATTTCTACGTGAGGTGACCAATGAATTCCGGAAAAACTGTTTTTACTCAACTTATGGATCACTTGCCGATGTACGAATTTCAAAAATGCGTGAATCGGTATCAAGGCAATCATCATATAAAAACATTTTCATGCACAGATCAATTCTTATCCATGGCTTTTGCTCAATTAACTTTTCGCGAGAGCCTTCGCGATATCGAAGTTTGCCTTCGTTCAATACCAACAAAGTTGTATCACATGGGACTGCGTGGCAAAATTTCACGCAGTACTATAGCCGATGCCAACGAAAATCGCGATTGGCGCATTTACGCAGACTTTTCCAAAATCCTGATGGTTACAGCCAAAGAACTTTACTTGAACGAAGACTTTGTCGTCGACATCAATCAAGCAGCCTACGCCCTGGACTCAACTATTATCGATTTAAGTCTTTCAGTCTTCCCTTGGGCCCGCTGGCACAAATACGCCGGAGGTGTCAAACTTCACACTCTTTTGGGATTAAAAGGCAACATCCCTGTAACTGCCAAGATCACCAATGCAACGATCAACGATTTCGAATTCCTCGACGATATTATCCCAGAACCAGGGGCCTTTTATATCATGGATCGAGGCTTTATCGATTTGTCTCGACTCTTTTCATTACACCAACATTCAAGCTTTTTTGTTATTCGCGAAAAATCACGCATCAATTGGCGCAGATTATATTCAAATTCCGTCGACAAATCAACGGGAGTGCGCTCCGATTACAGCATTGTATTTTCAGGACTATCCTCAGCCAAGGATTATCCGGAAAAATTAAGACGTATTCGATTTTTCGATTCAACAAACAATCGTTATTTTGTTTTCTTGACCAACAATTTTGTTTTGCCAGCCTTTACAATCACACAACTTTACCAGCGTCGCTGGCAAATAGAGCTCTTTTTTAAATGGATCAAACAACATTTACGTATCAAAGCGTTCTTCGGCATTTCCGAAAACGCTGTTAAGACTCAAATTTGGATTGCTATAAGCATTTACCTGCTTATTGCCATTGTCAAAAAACGGATTAATTTAAAATGCTCTCTTTACACTTTTCTACAGATTTTAAGCGTATCAATATTCGAAAAAATTGATATTTCTCGACTAGAAATAAAAGATGAACACATAATGAATATGACCGAAAATCATAACCAACTGGAGTTATTTAACTTATAACCGGACACTAGTGCCATTTATGGCGTCCCTGTGCACGTAAAATAATTCCACCTTAAAAATTCCTGAAGATAATAAATAAAGCCACGAGGCTAAACAGGAGGGGTGTGAGCCATGCGCCTTCCCAGGGTAATAAGGCGCCGCCTTTGGCCAGGGCCAATCCTACGGCGTCACAGACATAATAAAGAAACCCGATGACTAAGGCGATGGCAATGGAAGTAAAGGTCATGGCCCGGCGCTTGCCCACTGACATGAGTGCAAAAGGCAATCCGATCAATACAATGATAAAATTGCGTAAGGGGAACGTGATTTT
>CAIKVR010000267.1 GCA_903830915.1 uncultured Bacteroidales bacterium | reverse complement strand
GTATATTGCAATTCAGCTTGTTTGACTGTAACATCCTGTTCTATTTCAATACTTCAAAGAGAATTGCAATAAAGCAATCCGTAAAACAATGAATTTCATATTATTTTTTAATTCATTATTCCGTTACAAAAATACTGAATTTTTTACTACAAAAAAACAGTTGTCGAAAACTTTTATACTGTTATTTTTCAATTATTTCCAAAACAGCAAATCAAATTCCTGAAATACAATCTATTAGTCATCTAGAATTGTTGAAATGTTTTCCAAAAGATTGTTGATAACTTTTTTGAGTTGCACAAAATATTTTATTGTGTGCGGCACACTAACTTGAGATTTGTGCAAAAAAGTGATATTTAAGAGTTACTCCAACCCCCTATTGGAGCATAAAGATTAATTACAACTTCCCAGCTTCCTGAAAGCAAATCAAATACAATAAATCAAAGTTGGAAACAGACCACCCGATGCATCGGATTCGTTGTTTTCACTTGAAAAACATACAATCCGACGCATCGGAAAGCGATGTTCACAGTTGCATTCTAACCATCCGATGCATCCAAAACTATGTTTTCACTTTTGAATATTAGAATCCGATGCATCAGATGCTATGTTTCCACTTTTGAATATTCCAATCCGATGCATCAGATTCGATGATTTCAACCTGAAAACAATGAAAACGACATCGCCTTTTTGAATGTTCACACTTGAGTTCATACCATCCGACATCTCCGAAAGTATGAATACAACTTGTAACTATGAAAATGGGTTAAACGTATTCATTGTTTTTTCTTTTAAAAATTCCTTTTCGGATAATTGGAAATGTAAAAATGATTTTGTAGCTTTGTGGTTCTTAACATCAAACCTATGGAATTACATTTACTGAAACCCCGCATTGCCCTGAATAAAGCCTTTCTGAAGGTAAAACCCAACCGCCCCGAAATTGAAACCTTTAAAAAAAATCTGATTGGTATCCTTAATACCATCGATGAATTTGAGTCGGAAGAGTTCCATAAGAATCTGGTTTCTGATTTTCTGAAGAATACGTATTATGCCGGAACTCATTTTATTAATACCAAGGGGCGGAATGACCTGGTGATTCACAATGGTGCAACCGCAAGCAGTACCGTAGGGGTAATAATTGAAGCCAAAAAACCTGCCAACAAAGCCGAAATGCTTCGGCCTGACAATATCAACTGCAAAGCTTTTCAGGAACTGGTGCTGTATTACCTGAGGGAGCGAATCACCAACAAAAATACTGAAATAAAGCACCTGATTGCCACCAACATTAATGAGTGGTATATTTTCGACGGACAGTTATTTGAAAAACTCTTTGCACAAAACAAGCCACTGGTCAAGAAATTCATCGATTTTCATGAAGGTCGCTCGGGAGGGAATAAAACCGAGTTTTTCTATTCCGAGATTGCAGCACCTGCCATTGCTGCCCTGCCACACGACATTACTTTTACCCATTTCGATATTCGCGACTACAATGAACCGCTCCACAACAACGACAAGAAAGATGATAATGAGCTGATTGCACTTTATAAACTATTATCGCCGGAACATTTGCTGAAACTGCCTTTTGCCAACGACAGCAACAGCCTCGACAAGAGCTTCTACACGGAGCTTCTGCACATCATCGGCCTGACGGAAACCAAGGAAGGAGGCAAAAAGCTCATTCAACGCAAGAAGGAGGGAGAACGCAATGCCG
>CAIKVR010000266.1 GCA_903830915.1 uncultured Bacteroidales bacterium | reverse complement strand
TTAATTGCTTTGGACTTACATATTCCGGCACTTGTGCACGCTTTTTACGGGGTGATGTCATATTTCCTTGCAGTTAGTTGCACAAAAATAACCATATAATATTGAATAACAATCAGTTCTGAGTTTTTCAGCAGACCCTATGTAAATCAATTTCATGGATATTATCTGAAACGTGGAGTTCAAAAGGAAACTACAGTTGGTGTAACAGGCACATATAAAAGTTATGGATGGGAAAAGAAATATATTGAATATACTACTTATATTCCAAAATTAACCACATTATCTCTTAGCAAACTCCTCTATTCAGATAAACTAGCACTATCATCTGAAAAATTCATTGCAATTGTTGATGTGGCTTCAGATAATAGTGTTACAATTACAAAGGATCCAAAATCTACTGTAAATATATCGGGAAATGGAAAATATGTAACTGGAGTAGAAGAATGGGGTGGAAAAAAAAGAGGAGCATTTTATCTTAACTATACTGTAAATGATCCATCCACAAACAAAAGTTATTCGGTTTTAGATACTCTCGTAATTAGAGATAATGCAGTAGCTGTTGAAACTTATATACCAAATATTCTACCCCAAAAATAATCAATTAATGATTAATTCATTTACTGTGAAAATATCAAAATATATTTTAGCATTAATTCTGATTTTATCAACTTATATTTCTTGCAAAAACCAGGAAGAACCCCCTGTTCCATTTGTACCAACTGGGTCTGATTTGCCTGAATACAGAAACAATTTTGGTGTGTCCTGGAATGGAGTTGCAAATTTGAGCGATAATCTTGCTTATGCCAAACAAATGGGATATGGATATGTTTTTTATATGAATGGTATGGAAAGTGACCCACTTTCTGATAATTTGTATTTTTTTATAGAATCTCCTCAATATAACTCATATTCGAGATATATAAATACAACTTTAACTTATAATTCGACTAAAACTGATTTTTATAATAACTATTGCACGCTGAAAAGTAATGATCCTTTTCCAACTAACTTAGCTACAGGTTGGTTTGCTGATGCAAATAATTTTTCAGCGGAGTTAGACTTTCAGCAAAAAAAAGTTATTGATTGGGCGGTTGCTGATATATTAGCCAAAGTTAAAGCGATTGAAAGTGTAAACCCCAAATTCCATTTTGGAGGTTATTCATGGGATGTACCTGATTTACAAGGTGCTTTTTATAATAAAAATAAAGCTGATGGAGGATTGCCAACAACTTTAAAGTTCTGGACAGGTGGTGATTATGGTGTAATTTATGGGAATAATGTACACGATTATTCAACTTACAGCGATGGTACAGCTGAATTTTACAAGGCACTTTTTGTTGCTACAAAATTAAAATATCCATTTTTTAAAACTATATACGAGCCTTATAGTCTTTACGATCAATGGATAAGTAAAGTTAAAGATAGAGCTGATGCAAAACAGATAATGCCAGATTTACTTTCTCAAGAAAATAGAGAAGTAACTTTTTTAGATGATAGCAGGATTTTTGCAACGTATGGAACTTCACCATTGATTGATAAAGAGCATGTTGCAAGTTCAGCACCTGCAAATTTTACTGAACCAGCTAACAGAATTAATGCTGCAAAATTAGCAATGAATAGATCATGGTTTAACTGGTTTGGACGTGTTGGTGGTACTGGTGATATGCCCACTTATGGTAGTATGAAAGATGTACCTGCCAGACTAAAGTTGATACGTGTTTTACCAAATTGGGAAAATATAAATAATACTCCAATCACTAGTCGTACATGGAATGGAATACTATATAAAAGCCCTAAAGCATATGCAAGTGATTCAGCCATTTCTGTTATTCAGCCCAAAACAGGCAAACAATTTATAGTATTTCTTAAATCAACAGCAGTTGTTGATTTACCTGCCGGAAAAACAGTAAAATCTATTTCTCTTACTGATGGACTGTTTCGCGAAACAACTGATGCAAAAGCTGATTTTATCATTACAAGTGATAATAAAATTAAACCTCTTGGCTCAGCAGTTCTTGAAGGATGTTATATTGTAAATTTCTAAATTCATGTTGACGTTTAGTGCAAGAAAAATGATTTAAATTCATTAATGATGTACTCTAAAATGATTTAATTTCTCATTTCTATATATAAAATATATGAAGATTTTAAAGCTGCTTGCAATTTTATTAGTTTTTTTAATATCGTTCATTTCTTGCAAAACTCAGGATCAACCTCCTGTTCCATTTGTATCAACTGGAACTGATTTGCCTGAATACCGAAACTTTTTTGGTGTTTCGTGGAATGGTGCAGCCAACTTGAGTGAAAATTTAGCTTACGCCAAACAAATGGGCTATGGTTATGTGTTTTATATGAAGGGCATGGAAAGTGATCCATTGTCTGATAATTTATATTTTTTTATAGAATCGCCCGATTATGCTGTGTTTTCACGTTATGTGGATGCATCAAAATCTTATAATTCTACAGATATGGATTTTTATAGTAATTATTGCTCGTTAAAAAGCAATGATCCATTTCCGAATAATTTAGCTACCGGATGGTTTGCAAATCCTACAACATTTTCAGTAGTACTTGATTATCAACAAAAAAAAGTTGTGGACTGGGTAGTTTCTAAAATTCTTACACAAGTAAAAGCTATTGAAAGTGTCAATCCAAAATTTCATTTTGGTGGCTATGCCTGGGATGTTCCTGATTTAGTGGGTGACTTTTGGCCAAAATATAGAGGAACAGATGCAGTTTCACCAACTACATTAAAATATTGGACTGGTGGCGATTTTGGATTAGTATCAGGTACGAATGTACACGATTACCCAACTCGCAGTGATGGAGCTGCGGAATTTTACAAAGCTTTATTTTCGGCTACAAAAATAAAGTATCCAAATTTCAAAACAATCATGGAACCATATAGCATATATGATCAATGGATAAGTAAAGTCAAAGACAGAGCAGATGCAAAATTAATTATGCCGGATATTCTAGCTCAGGAAAATAGAGAAGTAACTTTTTTAGACGATAGCCGTGTTTATACAACCTATGGAACTGCACCATTGATAGATAAAGAGCATGTTGCAAGTACAGCTCCGGCAAACTTTACAGAGCCGGCAAATAGAATAAATGCTGCAAAATTAGCGATGAATAAATCTTGGTTTAATTATTTTGGTAGGACTGGTGGTACCGGTGATATGCCCACTTACGGAAGTATGAAAGATGTACCGGCAAGACTAAAATTAATACGTGTTTTACCAAATTGGGAAAACATAAACTCTACTCCAATCACAAGTCGTATCTGGAATGGATTAGTGTATAAAAGCCCTAATGCTTATGCGAGTGATTCAGCCATTTCTGTTATTCAACCCAAAACAGGCAAACAATTTATAGTATTTCTGAAATCAACAGCAGTGGTTGATTTACCTGCCGGAAAATCCGTAAAATCCATTTCACTTACTGATGGATTGTTTCGCGAAGCAACTGATGCAAAAGCTGATTTTGTCATTACAAGTGACAACAAAATAAAACCTCTTGGTTCAGCAGTTCTTGAAGGGTGTTATATTGTAAACTTTTAGTTTCTCAATACATGATGTTTCATTAGAATGTCATGTTTAATGTAAAGTAAATATTTGGAATTCATTGTTGTTGTACTCCAAAATATTTAATTTTTTCAATTATAAACGTCTAAATTTATGAAGATTTTAAAGCTGCTTGCTATTTTAATAGTGTTTTTAGTATCGTTCATTTCTTGCAAAACTCAGGATGAACCTCCTGTTCCATTTGTACCCGTAGGAAATGACTTGCCTGAATACAGAAACTATTTTGGCGTATCCTGGAATGGAGCTGCAAATTTGAGCGATAATCTTGCTTATGCCAAACAAATGGGATATGGTTATGTATTTTATATGAAAGGTATGGAGAGTGATCCATTGTCTGATAATTTATATTTTATTTTAGAAACACCTGAATACAATACTTATTCCCGTGTGGTTGATACCTCCAAATCGTATAATAGCACCGATGCCGATTTCTACACTAATTATTGCACTTTAAAAAGTAATGATCTATTTCCAAATAATTTGGCTTCAGGATGGTTTACAAGTGCTACCTCATTTTCAGTCCAGCTTGATTTTCAACAAAAGAAGGTAATTGATTGGGCTGTTGATAAAATTCTTGCTCAAATTAAAGCCATCGAAAGTACCAATCCGAAATTCCATTTTGGAGGATTTGCTTGGGATGTGCCTGATTTAACCGGAGATTTCTATGGCAAAAGTAAAGAAAACGGTGGTTATCAATCAACTCTGGCGTATTGGACTGGTGGAGATTTTGGGGCAATATATGGTAATAATGTACATGATTATGCAACTCATAGTGATGGGACTGCTGAATTTTATAAAGCACTTTTTACTGCTACTAGATTAAAATATCCATATTTTAGGAGTATTGCTCAACCTTATCAGATTTGGGATCAATGGATTAATAAAATTAAAGGTAGGTCTGATGCAAAGCAGATTGTTATGGATATTGTCTCCCAAGAAAATAAAGAGGTTAGTTACTTGGATGATAGCCGTATTTATACAACTTATGGAACTGCTCCATTGATTGATAAAGAGCATGTTGATAATACTGCACCAACTAATTTTACTGAGCCAATAAACCGAGTAAATGCCGCAAAAATTGCGGTTAATAAGTCTTGGTTCAACTGGTTTGGACGAGTTGGCGGTACCGGTGATATGCCCACTTATGGAAGTATGAAAGATATACCTGCCAGACTCAAGTTGATACGTGTTTTACCAAATTGGGAAAACATAAATAATACTCCAGTAGCTAATCGCACATGGAATGGAACAGTATATAAAAGCCCCAATGCGTATGCAAGTGATTCGGCAATCTCTGTAATTCAACCCAAAACAGGCAAACAATTTATTGTATTTCTGAAATCAACAGCAGTAGTTGATTTACCTGCCGGAAAAACCGTAAAATCTATTTCAATTACCGATGGACTGTTTCGTGAAGCAACTGATGCCAAAGCCGATTTTATCATTACAAGTGACAATAAGATTAAGCCAACTGGTTCCGCTGTTCTCGATCAGTGTTACATTATTAAATACTAAAATCATACGACCTAATATAAAATGTCTATTTTAAAAAAAGTTTTTGTCATTCTTTGTTGTTTTTATGTATTTCAGTTGAACCAACTAAATGCACAAATACTTGAATATAAAATACCAAAGAAGTTTGAAAAGGAGTTTACGCGCTTTACTGATGAAGACAAAAAAGGCATTGATACCACAAATTTGGTAGTTTTTATTGGTAGTTCCACTTTTACAATGTGGCATAATCTGCAAAGCTACTTTCCAAACTCAAATGTGCTGAATAGAGGATTTGGTGGTTCAAAACTGACTGATGTTATTAATTATGCCGATCAGATACTATATCCTTACAGACCAAAGCAAGTTGTTCTTTATGAAGGAGATAATGATTTGGGAAGTGGAATAAAACCGGATGATTTACTATCGGATTTAAAAGTTTTTATTCGTCTGACGGAAATTAAACTTCCGGGTGTCCCTATCGTATTACTATCTGTAAAATATAGTCCTAAAAGACATAAGAACAAGGATAAAATAACTGAGTTCAACTCTAAAATGAAGGATTTTGCTTCAACAAAACCTCAATTGAAATATGTAGATATTGCCCCAATTACTCTTAATGAGGATGGCAGTTATAAAAGGGAATTATTTTTGGCTGATACGCTACATGTTAATCAAGTTTGTTATAAATTATACGCTCAGAAAATTGAACCTTTTTTGCTAAAGAAATAATATATTCAACCAAAAAAAATAAAAATGAAAATTATTGACATGAAAGTACGCACCGTGGCTATTCCTATGAATAGTATGTTGCGCCATAACACCGGTGTTCATCCGGGTTATTTGATGAGAACTATTCTGGAACTTATTACAGATGAAGGTATTATAGGATTAGGTGAAGTGGGTGGTGGTGACCAGCGCGGAGCTTTATTGAAATTAAAACCCCGAATTGTTGGATTGGATCCCTTTGATTTGGAGACCATCAAACTCAAAGTGTTGCGGAGTATTTATTATTTGTCAAATTCAAGACTTTACGGTGCCATTGAAATTGCTTGTCTGGATATTATGGGCAAAGCATGCAATGTACCAATGCATAAGCTTATTGGTGGTGCTTTACGACCTGAAATTCCGATGATTGGTTATCTTTTTTGGCGTTACGACCGTCCAGGTGGTGGACACGATAAATATGCCGAGGATATGGCTGACCTTTGTGTAGAGTTGAAAGAAACGCTCGGTGTTACAGCTATGAAGTTGAAAGCGGGTGTAATGGATCCAATGGAAGAAGTTCGTGTGCTTGAACTTTGTCGTGAAAGATTGGGTGATAACTTCGGTTTGAGAATTGACCCAAATGGAGTTTGGAGTGTAGCTACAGCCGTAAAGGCGGGTCGCAGATTGGAAGATTTGGAAATTCAGTATTTCGAAGATCCTTCTTGGGGTCTCGAAGGAATGCGCAGAGTGAAAGAACAAGTTCGTATTCCGTTGGCAACCAATATGTATCCGAATAAATTTGACGATTTGGGTCCAGCCATCCACATGAATTCGATAGATATTGTTTTGACTGATTTGCATTATTGGGAAGGACCACGTGGTGTGAAAGATTTATCTGCCATTTGTCAAACATTCAATTTGGGTATTGCTATGCATTCAGGCGCAGAGTTTGGAGTAGAATTGGCAGCTATGCTTCATACTGCTTCTACCTTACCTACTATGACTATGGAAGGCGATGCTCATTATCATTACTTAGAAGATGATATTATCGTTGGTGGTAAAATGGAATATGTAAACGGTGCTATCAAAGTGCCTGAAGGTCCGGGACTTGGAGTAACACTCGACGAAGATAAAATGGAAAAATACGAGCGTTATTATGAAAAAATGGGCGATTATTATGCTCGTTTCCATCAAGACCCATATCGCCTTGACTGGTATCCAAAAGTAGGTGGAATTTAATAACCTGAATTAAAAATCTATAAGTAGAAATAAACAATTGTTTATTTCTACTTATTTTTATCCAATGCAATGAAAATCAATTAGATTCAACTCCTTGTTTAAAAATTCAACGTTCCGAATTTACCAATCTTGAATGTAAAATATATTTAACCTGAGGCAATAAAACTACCATTATTTACTCGTTCTGAAGTAGACTAATAAATGTTTAAATAACCAACAACTTAACTAATTCTTTTTGCACGTTAATAATTCATATTTGTTAAGTCTCAATTCAATAAATGAAAACGCAAGCTAAATTATTCATTTTTGCATTATTCTTCGGAGTATTACTTAATTTGTATGCTCAGACGAATAAGAATGCAAATGATTTAACTGTAGTGCAAGTTGATAGCGGGTTGAATACAAACGCAATAACACTGGATGCTTCAATGGCAAAAGGTGGAGAAACGATGAAAACAGAAAAAGGAAACGATGCAATTTTCTTTCCAGCTTCAAATCCTGTAAATGAGAAGATTGAATGGAAATTACAGAAGCCTTTAGATTCTGGAAAATGGGAGATTGAAATTAATTTTTTTCAACCCGATATTGGTTTGTCCTCAAATCAAATGTTATGTTTTGATGATAAAAATGGCGAAGTAATTGCAAAGATTGATTTGTATAGTATGGGGTTTTCAAAAGGAAGCTACAGTCATAAAGTTGGTTTTTATTCGAGCAAGGAAGTATCAGTGGTATCGTTAATTAAGAGTAGACAACGCAGTATTAATACCATTGGAGTTGTTTCGATGCGGATTACACCTGCAATAAATACTTCATTTGAAAAACTATTGTTTGTATTTCAACTTCCTGTAAATGAACAAAATATATCATTGCCAATTCCTTTGCCAGCGGGTGTTTATGTCGTAAATTCTAAATCGAAAATTGCATTAACCTGGAAATATCCTGATGGTCGCTCGTTTTCTACCCCTAAGTCAGTGGAGCAAAGGGTATTTCTTGAAAGTACTGCGCAACCATTTATAACTTCGGGAGAAGCGATATCCGAGATTCAACTTACGCATTATCCAGTACAGCTTGGTCCTGATATGAGCAGTGCAGGAAAAAATCCATTAATAACGCTTTTTGATACTGCCCAAATTGAAACGCACAATCTTAAATTGATTGGGTACAAAGGGGAAAAAATACCAGAAATAGACTTATTGCCAAATGGCAAAAAAATGGCAGTGGTAACCAGTTGGGATGATGGGCAGTTAAAGGATTTAGATGTAATGGAATTACTGGTAAAGTACGGTATGAAAGGGACTTTCTTTATGAATCGTAATTCTAAAATGATACCTCTTTTAGGTCAACTTGAAGCGAAAGGTATGGAGATTGGTTCTCATTCCTGGTCGCATCCGGCTTTTAATAACTCAACACCAAAACGATGTTTGGATGAGGCAGTAGAAATGCGTCGTTTCCTTGAAAAGGAGCTTAATCATCCTGTAATTTCGTTTGCATATCCATTTAATTACACTGCAGCGTATGATGCTGATGGGGATTATGTTTTACGATCATTACAACAAGCAGGTTATTGGTCGGCTCGCGCTACTTCGCAGGGTGATAATAAAATTGATAGTATCGTTAATCCGTTAATTATGCGACCAAATTTTCATTTTAATTCAGGTAAAACTAAAATAAAAGAGAAATTTAATCAATTACTACTTCATCCTGGTTCAATCCTCTATGTTTGGGGTCATAGTTATGAATTAGCCGGCGATGGACAGAAAACATTGGAGGAAGTGCTTACTGCTGTCGGAAACCATTTCGAAGTATGGTATGCCACTTTAGGGGAGTTAATGATTTGGCAATTTTATAGAAAACATTTGAAAATTGAATGTGTGAAAACAAGCAGTCGTGGAAATGAATATTCATTTAAAATGCCATGGTTGAATCCATACTTACGAAAAATTCCTTTGAGTGTATCAATACCCGATGGCGTAAAAGAAGTTATGTGGCAAGGTGAAAAAATTAAGGTAGTAAAAGGTCATGTTCAACTTATATGGTAATCATTTTTACCTTAAATTTTAAAAAAAATCCAATTCTTTAAATTGCAAATCTATTACTTAAAAAAAATAACCAATATGAATGTCGAGGATAAAAAAAGTAAATTTTACAAATGGGAATTATTAGGTTTGTTGTATGTCGCATTTGTGTGCCAACAAGCCGATAGACAACTCTTTAACGTGCTTTTGCCATTGATGAAAGTAGATTTAGGTTTTTCGGACAAGCAAATGGGATTGATTGCAACAGTCTTGTTTTGGTCGTATGGCTGTCTGGTACCTTTTGCAGGCATGATGGGCGACGTTTTTAGCCGTAAGAAAATAATTGTTTACAGTTTATTCTTCTGGAGCTTATGTGCGATGCTTACTGGTTTTGGTGTATCATTTATCTTTTTTATTATTGTTTGGGGTATTCTTACCGGTGGTAGTGAATCTTTCTTCCCTCCAAATGCATCTTCCGAAATCAGTTTGTTTCATATCAAAACCAGAGGTATAGCACTGGCTATTTATCAATCAGGGCTTTATTTAGGTATAATCGGTAGTGGCTTTATTGCTGGTTATCTGGGTGAGAACTATGGTTGGCGCTTACCCTATTATTTATTTGGAGGATTTGGAGTTATTTGGGCGTTTGTATTGATGTTCCGAATGAAAAAGAAACCAGTTGAAATTAAAACCACTCAAAAAGAAGTTGAAAAAGTGGCAGTTTCTATTGCCATAAAATATGTATTGAAAAAACCTGCTTTTTGGTGTTTAAGTCTTGCCTTTTCGGGGATGGTATTTGTAAATGCAGGATATATGACATGGATGCCTACTTATTTATACGAAAAATTTCATTTGTCGCTTTCTAATGCCGGTTTTTCTTCTGTTTTCTATCATTATTTAGCTGCTTTTGTGGGCGTTTTAATTGGTGGTTGGTGGTCAGATAAATGGATGAAAAAGCGTAAATCAGCCCGGTTCATGGTTCAGGCTATTGGTTTATTATTAGGTGCACCGTTTATTTACATGATTGGAGCTTCTTCTGAATTGTTCATGATTTATTTAGCACTTACTGTATTTGGACTTTTCAGAGGTATTTACGATTCAGGTATTTACTCATCGTTGTACGAAATCATTGAACCAAGATATCGTTCAACTGCAACGGGACTAATTTTGATGTTTGCATTTATTACAGGTGGTTTGTCACCTTATATTATGGGAGTTTTAAAACCTACATTGGGTATTGCAAATTGCATTTCGCTTATTTCGGTGGTGTATGTGTTTGGAGCAATTGCATTATTTGTTGGAGTAAAATTTTTGAAACGTGATCAATATATTGAAAAAACAGTTTAAATCTAAAAAAATATGAGTACAAAAGAAAGATTAAATTTAGCAGGTCATAAAGCATTGATTACCGGTTCAAGTCAGGGGATTGGGGCTGCAGTAGCTTTGTCGCTGGCTGAATTTGGTGCAGATGTGGTTATTCATTGCCGTGGTGAAGTAGAAAAAGCAAATGCTGTTGCCGAAAAGGCCAGAGCATACGGAGTTAATGCAGAGGTTATTGTTTGTGATTTAACTGCAAGCAATGCACACGAACAATTGTATAAACTAGCTACAAAAGCCATTGGAAATATTGACATATTGGTATTGAATGCCGCATTGCAAATCCGTAAAAAGTGGAATGAAATTACTTCTGACGAATTTGACCGACAGATTCAGGTTACTTTTAAAAATAATCTGTTTTCAATTCAGCTTTTTTCAAAATATATGATTGAAAAAGGTTGGGGAAGAATCATTACCATGGGAAGTGTAAATCAACATAAACCGCATGTGGATATGTTGGTATATGCGGCATGTAAAAGTGCGCAGGAAAATATGGTTCGAAATTTGGCTAAACAAATTGGAAGCAAAGGTGTAACAATTAATAATATTGAAGTTGGAGTTGTAGATACAGCACAAAATACCTCAGTATTAGAAAATCCGGAATACCTGAAATTGGTATTAAGCAGAATTCCAATTGAATATATTGCTTTGCCACAGGATATTGCGCCCTTAATAAATCTGCTTTGTTCGGATGCCGGTAGGTATTTTTGCGGAGCAAATATCCCGGTTGATGGAGGCATGAGTATTCTTTAAATTATAGATAATCAACAAAAAAATAAAATTATGAGTGTAGATCAATACAAAAAAGAGGTAGGCATGATGAATTTGGAAAATCTGATTGCCTCAAGAGAAGGAATATCAACGGTTGCATTTCCAATTCCTGATAAAGAATTATTAAACCGTTTTGAGCAACTTTATTTAGGTGCAGTAAACGATGTTTTGCGTGAATTTTGTCTGTTAGATCAGGCGTTACCCGGAAGAATAAAATCACTGAGAGAATATCAAACTGTAGCAGGTTTTGCATTTACTGTAAAAAGTGCTCCTAACGTGAAAGTTCAGGGTGAAATGGAATTTCGTGTTCAAATGTTGGACGAAATGAAAGAAGATAATTTTGTGGTTTGGGATACAAGTCGTGACCAACATGCAACATTGTGGGGAGGTGTAATGACTGCCACTGCCAAAGGGAAAAAAATGAAAGCTGCCTGTATTGACGGTGGAATACGTGATACGCATCAAATTTTGGAAGCTGATTTTCCATTGTTTTACGAATATCGTATTTCTAATGGCAGTTTAGGACGGTGTCTAATTACTCATTATCAGATTCCTATTAAAATCGGCGATACAACCATCAAACCTGGTGATATAGTATTGGGCGATGTGGATGGTGTACTGGTTGTGCCAAGAGATATTGCTTATGATGTATTAATGCGGGCAGAAGAAATCAAAGAAAACGAAAAAGTGATTTTTGGTTGGGTTCATGATGGTCAATCGAGTAAAGAAATTTCTGATAAAGGCGGATATTTTTAATTGATATTTTGGAATAATTTAAGAGAAAAATTGAGTACTAAAATTTGTTTTTAGTCCCTTTTATATAATGATTTGGATAGCATAAGGCGTTGTACTAATGCTATCCATTTTTTATGTTGTAAGTAAATCATTAATTTCATGTTTAGAATATCAATAATTTTTATTTTTTATTTCCTAACAATTCAGCTTTTCAGTCAACCTCATCTACCACAACTTGGGAAAAACTCCACTGAAGAGGTCATTGCTGCCATGACATCCGAAGAGAAAGTTTCAATGGTAATGGGATTAGGATTGGAAGATGAAGCTCAGGCAGTTATTTCAAAAATGGCTGCCGGTGTTCAGGGTGTAACTTATGCTATTCCGCGATTGGGAATCCCGTCAATTATTCTCTGTGATGGTCCTGCCGGAACACGTTTAATGAATATAAAAGGTACTGATAAGAATTATTTTACCGCTTTTCCGGTTGCAACTGCCATGGCTGCAACCTGGAATATTGAATTAGAACAGCAACTAGCCAAAGCAATGGCCTCAGAAGCGTTGGGTTACAACATTGACCTTCAATTAGCCCCTTCCATGAATATCCAACGTAATCCTTTGAATGGTCGAAACTTCGAATATTTTTCTGAAGATCCATATTTGTCCGGTAAATTAGGTGCTGCTTTTGTAATTGGTATGCAATCCACTGGTTTAGGAACTTCAGTCAAACATTTTATTGCCAATAATCAGGAAACAAACCGCTGGATGTGTAATTCAGTGGTGAGTCAACGAGCGCTACGAGAGATTTATCTGCGTGGGTTCGAAATTGCCATCAAAGAAGGAAAGCCGTGGACAGTAATGACTTCGTACAACAAAGTGAATGGTCTTTTTACTGCTCAAAATCCAGAATTATTGCAAACAATTCTTCGAAATGAATGGAAGTACGATGGTATGGTGATGACAGATTGGTGGAGTGGCGATGATGCTGTGGCACAAATGAATGCCGGAAACGAATTGATAATGCCCGGAAGTGTGAAACGTGGCGGAATTATGTGGCGTGAAGAATTACTTAAAGCGTTGAAAAATAAAACGCTTGATGAAAAGATATTAGATCGAAATATAAAGCCGATTTTGGAATTAATTCTGAAAACAAATCATTTCAAAAATAGTTTTCCTGCCACAAAACCAGAGGTTGAAGCCCCTGCACATTTTGCAAGAGAAGCAGCATCCGAAGCAATGGTATTACTCAAAAATAAGGAAAATACACTTCCATTTGGGCGTAAAATTAAAACAGTTGCACTATTTGGGAAAACTTCCTATAATTCCATTGCTGGTGGAACGGGTAGTGGTGCAATAAATTATAAGCATGCTGTTTCGATTTCTGAAGGTTTGACAAATGCAGGATTTTCCATAAATAAATCGGTAAACGATTTTTACACTCATTTTATAGATTCAGTTATGGTAAATACAAAACCAACGACAATAACTCCAATTAATACTTACGATACAAATGTTTGGAGATACCCTAGTGCTTCACCTATCATCTGGCATTCTGAAATAAAAGTTACAGATATAAATAAATTTGCTGCAAAATCGGATATAGCTGTCGTTACACTCGGCAGGATGGCAGGAGAAGGAACTGACCGAAAAGAGAATGATTTCTATCTGCTTTCGGAGCTGGAAAAAACCTTGATTAATGATGTTTCAGTTGCTTTTCATGCTGTAAATAAAAAAGTGGTGGTGATTCTGAATATTTCCGGAGTGATAGAAACTGTAAGTTGGCGTGATAAAGTGGATGCTATTATTACGGCTTGGCAGCCAGGTCAGGAAGTGGGAAATGCAGTAGCTGATATTTTGAAAGGAACTGTAAATCCTTCGGGTAAACTCCCCATGACATACTCGATAAAATATGCTGATGAACCTTCTGCAAAATCTTTCCCGGGAGAACCAAAAAACAATCCGGTTAATTCCTTTTATAATGAGGGCATTTATGTGGGTTATCGTTATTTCGATACTTTCAAAGTTCAAACAGCTTACGAATTCGGCTTTGGATTATCGTATAGTAATTTCGAAGTTTCGGATTTAAAATTAATTTCAAATGTATTTACTGATAAAATAACTGCAACAGTAATGGTCCAAAATACTGGAAAAAGAGCCGGAAAAGAAGTAGTACAGCTTTATCTTTCAGCTCCGAATACTGAAATTGAAAAACCTTTGCAAGAGCTCAAAGGATTTCAAAAAACCAACTTACTAAAACCTAATGAAAGCCAGCAGCTGACATTTACATTGGATAATCGTTCGCTAACATCCTATTGGTCAGGGATTAGTGCATGGGTCGCCGATAAGGGTGATTATGAAATCAGAATTGGGGTTTCGTCAAATGACATTCGTCAAAAAGCAACTTTCAATTTGCCACAACGCATTATTGTTGAAAAATGTAATAATGTTTTATATCCAAATCTAAAATTAAAAGAAATTTCATCATTAACAAAAAACTAATAAATCATGAAAAAACTCATTTTTGCATTTAGTATTGCAATCGCACTTTCAATTGGAATGATATCAGCTTCAGCGCTGAAGCTTCCATCGTTAGTAGGAAGTCACATGGTGCTTCAACAACAAACTACTGTTATCGTGTGGGGTTGGGCTAAACCAAATTCTATAGTTAAAGTTTCAGAGAATTGGTCAAAAAGCACCAAAAGCACAACTGTTCAGAATGATGGTAAGTGGAAATTGGAACTACAAACTCCGCAAGCTGGCGGACCTTATGAAATGAAAATCGTTGGTGATACTACCATTATTTTGAAAGATATTTTAATTGGTGAAGTATGGTTATGTAGCGGGCAATCGAATATGGCAATGACTATGAACGGTAATAGCTCTCAACCGGTAGAAAATTCAAATGATGATATTGCTCTAAGTAGTAATAACTTGCTTCGACTTTTTTCGGTCAAACAATCATTAAGCTTGATACCCTTGGATACCTGTTTAGGTGAATGGAAAGTGGCTAATCCTCAAAGTGTTCGTTACTTTAGTGCAGTGGCATATCATTTCGGGAAATATATTCAAAGCGTTCTGGGAATTCCGGTTGGATTATTAGCATCAACCGTTGGAGGAACACCGGCTCAATGTTGGATGGAAAAACCTATTTTAGAAAATGAATTCCCCGACGTTAGTTTAGCGAATTTAAAGAAAACTCCATTGCTTCATTGGTATCCAACGGTTTTGTATAATGGAATGATAAACCCGATTCTGAATTACAGATTTAAAGGTGCTATATGGTATCAGGGTGAAAGTCATGTTACCAAACCTGAAGTATATAAACGTTTATTTCCACGATTGGTAAAAAATTGGAGAGACCGATTCAACGAAGGTGAATTTCCATTTTATTATGTACAGATTGCGCCTTATAAGTACGATTCAATTTCATTTGGGCAAGAAATAAGAGAAATACAGCTAAAATCTATGTCCATAATTCCAAATTCAGGCATGGCTGTAACTATGGATGTAGGCGAGAAAGATAATATCCATCCATCTAGAAAAACCGTTGTTGGAAAACGTTTAGCATATTGGGCGTTGGGTAAAACTTATAATATTAAAGGAATTGATTACAATGGGCCGATATTAAATAAAATGCGTATCTGTGGTGATACAATTATTCTTAACTTCAATAATGCAGCCAGTGGTTTCACAACTTTCGGAAAACCAATGGAAGGATTTGTAATGTGTGGTAGTGACAAAGTGTTTTATCCGGCAAAAGCATTTATTTTCAAACGTTTGGAAATTGCGGTAATGTGCGACAAAGTAAAACAACCGGTGGCAGTTCGTTATGGTTGGGCAAACTATATTGATGGGACGCTATACAATACGAGTGGATTACCGGCTTCCTCATTCAGAACAGACGAATAGTATTAATTATAATATTATGAAAGTTAAAATAATTATTATTTTACAATTAGTTCTCCTTTTTGATTTTGCATCATCTGAGAATGTATATATAACTAATGATACGTTGAAAATCAACGTAAAATGCAAGGAAAACAGCATAAATAAAAAAGAGATTAGTATTCTCCAAAACGAGAAGTGGTGGGGAGGAGCCGTAATGGATGGTCCCAAAATGCCATTTTCAACTGTAAATTTCGTGTATGACCAATTTGCGAATTGTAAAAGGAATCAGGCTCAACCATACTTTATTTCTAATAAAGGTAGGTATATTTGGAGTGAAAACCCGTTACTAATAGAATTCACACCAGGGAAAATAAATGTTTCAACCAAAGACGCAGAACTATTTGTTGGTAAAAATGGCGAATCGTTAAAATCGGCTTTTGTCTATTCAAGCAAAAAGTTTTTTCCAACAAGTGGAAAAACCCCTGATTCTCTTTTCTTTACCAAACCACAGTATAACACATGGATTGAGTTGCAATACAACCAAACAGAATCAGAAATTCTAAAATACGCACAATCCATCATTGACCAGGGATTTCCTCCGGGCGTGCTGATGATTGACGATAATTGGCAGGAATATTACGGAACCTGGGAGTTTTCGGGTATCAGGTTTCGTGACCCTAAAGGCATGGTGGAAAAACTACACAAAATGGGATTCAAAGTAATGCTCTGGTTAGCTCCATTTATGTCAGCCGACACACCCAATTTTAGAGAATTGGCTGCAAAAAAGATGTTGATGTTTGCCGATGCAGAAAAAAGCAAACCGGCAATTGTCAAATGGTGGGACGGATATAGTGGATTATTGGACTTTTCAAATGTAAAAACGAGAGAATGGCTAAAGGCACAATTACAAAGTTTGGTAGATAAATATGGAGTTGATGGTTTTAAAGCTGATGGCGGAGATCCAAGATATTTTAAAGAAATTTTTTCTTCAAACGATGTATTACCTAACGAGCAAAGTGTACTTTACGCCAAAATAGGTCTTGCGTTTCCGCTTTGCGAAGTAAAAGACACATGGAAACTTGCCGGAACGCCCATTGCACAACGGTTACGAGATAAAGCACACACTTGGAGTGATTTACAAATTTTAATTCCAGATATGATTGCATTAGGGCTTATCGGACATCCATTTGGTTGTCCTGATTTGGTAGGTGGAGGTGAAAATACTTCATTTAAACGTAATTCAATCATTGATGAAGAGTTAATTGTTCGTTCGTCGCAAGTATGTGCTTTGATGCCAATGATACAATTTTCAGTTGCACCATGGCGAATATTAAATGCAGAAAACCTTGAAATCTGCAAAAGCATGGCAAATTTACATGCCAAAATGGGAAAAGAAATATTTGAATTGGCAAAACAATCAGCAATTACCGGTGAGCCGATAGTCCGGAATATGGAATACGTTTTCCCAGGAATGGGTTATGAAGAGATAAAAGACCAGTTTATGTTGGGCGATAATATTTTGGTAGCTCCCATTATGGTTAAAAATGGACTTTCCAGGGAAGTGATTTTTCCTGCAGGTAAATGGCTAGGTGAAGATGGCTCCATTGTCAGAGGTCCAAAAAAGTTGATAATTGATGTTCAATTGAAAAGATTGCCTTGGTATCGTAAACAAAAATAGATTCATCAAAAATGAAATTTGTAATACATAGATTGATTAGTATAATATTGGTTTTGTTAATTCCAATTCCAATTATTTTTGCCAATAATTATTTATTTGATGTAAAGGATTATGGTGCAAAAGGAGATGGAATTGTTTTAGACACAAAAGCAATCCAATCCGCCGTTGATGTAGCGGCTGAAAAAGGTGGAACTGTATTTTTTCCATCGGGAAATTATCTTACCGGTACTATCTATCTCAAAAATAATTTGTCGATAGAAATTACCAAAGGTGCAACAATTTTGGGGTCGCCAAATTTATCAGATTATCCAATGAACACCCCTGAAATAATATTTTGGGGTAAGGAATGGGCACAATTTGCATTGTTTTTTGCAGAAAAAAAATCCAATATAAACATCTATGGTGGAGGTACAATAAATGGACAAGGTGAAAAATACAAGGTGCCGATAGTATTAAAAGGTAATCCGAATCGATACCGTGAACGTCCTTATGTTTTTTATTTTGTAGAATGCAGTAATCTTAAAATAAATGATCTACAATTAAGAAATTCAGCATTTTGGATGCAACATTATCTTGCTTGTAAAAATGTAAGATTATCCAATTTGAACATTTATAACCATAGTAACAGAAACAACGATATGGTGGACATAGATGGTTGTAGTGACGTTATTATGTTAAATTGCATTGGTGATGTAGATGACGATGGCATTACGTTGAAGAGTACTTCGGGCAGAATCACCAGGGATATTGTTATCTCCGATTGTGTCGTAAGCAGTCATTGCAATGCCATTAAAATGGGAACTGAATCGCATGGTGGCTTTAAAAATATTACCATAAATAATTGCGTTATTAAACCCTCCCTTACTGATTTTATATTTTCCGGAAAAAAAGAAGGATCAGGGGGCGTTTTATTAGAAATAGTTGATGGTGGAAGCATGGATGGTATTAATGTGTCCAACATAGTTGTAAATGGAACTTCCACACCTTTATTTATTAAATTAGGAAATAGGGCACGCAAATACGACCCTACAATGGAAACACCAAGTATTGGTGAGATAAAAAATATTAGTATAAGCAATTTCACAGCCAACGGTGGTGGTAAGTTTAGTTCTTCAATTTCCGGGTTACCAAACCATCCGGTAAAAAATATATTGTTGAATAACATTCGTATAAATTCAATTGGCGGTTTTAAGTCTATTGAGCCACAACCAATTATTGAAGAGGTAGAAAGCGGATATCCCGAAGGTAGTATGTTTGGTGAACTTCCAGCGTATGGTTTTTTTCTCCGACATGTTGAGAACTTGAATATGAACAATGTACAGTTGTTGTTCGAAAAACCAGATACTCGACCGGCAATTTATGCTGAAGATGTGAATGGTTTAACATTTTCAAATCTTTCGGCAATGACCACAGATGATTCACCGGAATTGGTGTTTTTGAAAAATATAAAAAATACAGTAATTCAGGCGTTACGATCAACTGATAAAAACAAACCAAAAGTCAAACTTTTATTGACAAATATTGAAGACATTGCATTTGATAATAATAAAAACTATCAAATTGAAATATATAAATACTGATTCGCATTAATAGTAAACTTAATAAAGTCATTATGTCCTATTTAGTAATATTAAAAAGAACTTAAAGATGAATTTAAAAAAAAAGAATTTAATTTTCGGTGTTGTTTTACTTGTTTTTGGATGTCAAAAAGAAGAAATTTACCAAAAAGCAGTTTTGACAACTGCAATTGTAAATTCTGTTACTGAATCCGATGCTTTAAGTGGAGGTGATATAACAAATGTTGGAGGTAGTTTAATAAGTGAACGAGGTGTTTGTTGGAGTACCTCACATAATCCTACAATAGCAGATAGTAAAATAGCTAATGCATCAGGTACTGGCACATTTGTAAGTCATATTACAAAGTTAATTGTAAATACTACTTATTATGTTCGTGCTTATGCAATAAACAAATCGGGAGAATGTTATGGGGATGAAAGAACATTTACTACTTTAAACGGAATTATTAATATAAAGACTTCGAATCCATCTAATATTTCAATTCGCAAAGCTACTTTATCAGGCGAAGTTTCATTAATTGATGGGTCAACTATTTCTGAAATAGGTATTTGTTGGAATACTACACCAGGACCAACAACAATGAACGAAAAAGTATCTTTAGTTAATAAAAAAGGTTCTTTTACTTATGAGTTGGTAGAGCTTTCTCCCTCAACGAAGTACTTTGTAAAAGTCTTTGCAAAGAATGGTAATGGAACCACTTATGGAAATGAAATTAGTTTTACAACATTGCCTGCAAATGGAACAGTAAAGGATATTGACGGAAATATTTACAATTACATCACAATTGGAGCTCAGACCTGGATGGCTGAAAACTTAAAAACAACAAAATATCAAAATGGTGATCCAATAACTGAAAACACTTCAACATGGAACGAAAATTTAACTACTGAAGCACAATGTGCTTACAATAATGATATCGCAAATGCAGCTAAGTATGGTCGACTTTATAATTGGTATGCAGTGGCTGATTCACGAAAAATTGCACCAATAGGTTGGCATGTGCCTTCTGTTGAAGAATGGGTTAATCTTCAAAACTACCTTGTTGAAAATGGGTACAATTATGATGGTACATTTTCTGGTCAGAAAATTGCGAAGTCTTTAGCTGCCAAAACAGATTGGGAAACAACTACGATTGTTGGAGCAATTGGGAACGATCTTAGTGAAAATAACAAAACAGGATTCAATGCTTTGCCAGGTGGAATTCGACAATTCTATGGAAGTTTTTCAAATTTAGGTTCAGCTGGTTGCTGGTGGAGTACAGGCGTTATCTATGACAAACTAGTTAGTGTTTGGGCATTGGGTTATGATGGTAGCGCACCTGGTGGTGGCACTTCATTTAAAGAATATGGATTTTCAATACGCTGTATCATGGATTAATTTTTGATAAAGATTCAAATTTTTGATTTTTTTATTGTGTTATGCGAATTTATTATATAACTGTTTATTTCTTAAAAACTCAAGAATAAACAAACCAACTTATTACAAATAAAAACGAAATATACGAGAAAGATCAGGAGAAATAACAATCACAAACTCACTTTGGCTCATGGTTGTTTGACGTGAATTTTGGCACTCTTGCTCCCGTATTCACATATAAATAATTTTAATATTAAAAAAAAGAGAACACACTGTAGTTTAAATAAGAATTTGACTTCGGTAATCAAGTAATGAATTTGTTAAATATAAAATCAAAACATGAAATATCCACTTTTTTTCTGCATTCTAATTTTAAACTTTTCACTTTCAGCACGAACAATCAAGCTAAATAACGGGCTTATAGAGCGCGTTTTTAATCTTTCGGATGATTCGAAATTGTCAACTTCATCCTATATTTTAATTAATAATGGATTAAAAAACGATGTAAAGAATGAGAATTGGACACTCAGTAAAGATGAACAGAAAAACCAAAGTTTTATAAGTTCAAATTCTAAAGAGTTTTCATTTACAATTGACGACAATCAATTTACCGGACTTTCTTCGTGGATGGTTTCCGTTAGAGATACAAGCGTATTGAATGGAGGAAAAGGAATCGTGTTTTCACTCAAAAGTAAAGAAAAAGAAGGACTTTCTTTAGAATTAACCTATCTGACTTTTCCAAATTTACCGCTTATAAAAAAACAAATAAAGTTTTATAATCTAAGTACCAAAGATTTCAAACTGGAATCGTTGGATGTTGAGAGCTTTAACATCAATACATGGATTTTTAATGCCTGGATAATGCGGAATTATGCACGCTATAAACATCTTGGGCCATATATTGGTGATTGGGACGATCCCTTGGTAATTGTGCATGATGTTTCGCAACAAAGAGGTATTGCTATTGGAAATGAAGCAATTGGCGTGTTAAAGCGTACTTCGGTATATGAAAATGGAAGTTCAAACGTTTCGACAGGTTTAACGCATACTAACCAGAACTTTGCCTTCAGGAAATGGATTGCTGCGGGTGAATCTTGGGAAAGTCCTGCTGTTTTCACAGCACTTTATTCGGGTAGCAACAATCCTTATGATGTCTTAAATACCAGTGTATCAGACTATACCCGCAAATACATGGGAAGCCGTATTGAATCCATAAAAAAGAAACCCATGTTTGTATATAATACCTGGTATCCGTTTCGATTTGATATAAATCATCAGTTAATTACAAAATTGGCTGATGCTGCTTCAGAATGTGGCATCGAAGAATTTGTTATTGACGATGGCTGGCAAACATCCTATGGTGATTGGGCTGTTGATTTGAAAAAATTTCCAAATGGACTTAAACCAACTTTCGACTATATTAAACAAAAGGGGATGAAACCGGGGTTATGGTTATCGGTGGCACGAGCCGATACATTTACAAACGTATATAAAAAACATCCGGAGTGGTTTGTGAAAGATAAAAACGACCAATTTTGTAATTTACATTCACAATCCGAAACGAAAGGCAAAACAGCTTGTATGTCAACGGATTGGAAAAACTACATTAAAGATGTTATTCTTAATTTGGTGAACGAAAATGGATTGGCCTATGCAAAATTAGATTTTGCGGTGGTTACAAGTCCGTATTTGTATAAACCGGAAGTTTCAGGTTGTTATTCAAAAAATCATCCACTCCATACAGATCAGGCGGCTTCGTATCAAGAAAATTACAACCGGACAATGACACTTTTTGACGACCTTCATAAAGCTGCACCGGAATTATTTATCGATTGTACTTTTGAAACTGCAGGTAGGTTGAATATGAATGATTATGCCATTGTGAAACATGCCGAAGGTAATTGGTTATCAAATATTTATGAGCTGGGAGAAATAGGTGCTTTAAGAGCAAGATTGCTGGCCTGGCAACGGACTCCCGCATTACCGGCTTCAACCCTGGTAATTGGTAATTTAAGAATGAACGATCCCGAAAGAGAGCTGTTGCTTAAATCATTGGCTGGAACATTGCCTATATTATTAGGTGACCCTACAAAATTAACCACAGCAGAAAGACAAAGTTTTAAAGCATGGGTTGACTGGCTGAAAGGAATTGAAAACCGACATGAGTATATGTCTTTTCGTCAGGATTTACCCGGATTTGGCGAGCCTACCGAAGGCTGTTGGGATGGTTTTATGCGAATTAATACCGAAACAAAATCGGGTGGTTTGGTTGGTGTGTTTCGTCAGGGAGGTGCTGAAGCTGAACGTACTGTAACAATAAAATATCTCGATTTTAAAAAAAAATATGCTATTAAAGAAGGTAAAACAGGAAAATTGATTTCAACGTTGACGGGAAAACAACTTGAAGAAACCGGATTTAAAGTATCACTTTTAAAGAAATACGATAGTCAGCTTTTTGAAATAGTAGCAAAATAATTAAAATTTACAATTTAAAATATAATATATGGAGACGAACTTTTTTTTAGAAACAAAACCGGATTACAGCGAATGTGCAAACCGTATTGAAGCATGGTTTCAGGGCGAAATACTTGACAGAGTACCCATCAGATTCCATCGTCACAATGCCGAATATGATGTTTTACATAACAGTAAACATGCAACAATAAAAGACAGATGGTTTGATGCAGAATATCAGGTAGATGATTATCTGATAAGCATTTCCAATATGCGTTTCAATGCCGAAACATTTCCGATTTACATGCCAAATGTTGGTCCGAATGCTTATGCTGCGTTTCATGGTGGAGATATGACTTTTGAAGATACAACTTCTTGGTATCATGAAATCATTCACAATTATGATACCGATTTGGCGAAAATTCAGTTTTCGAAGGAGAATGTTTTTTACAAAAAGATTCTTGAGCTTACAGATGTTGCACTTCAGAAATGTGGCAATAAATTTATTGTAGGTTATACCGATTTGCACCCGGGTTTGGATTGTGCGTTAGCGTGGCGTGGAACAAACGATTTGTGCATGGATTTAATGATGGATCCTGAAAATGCACAAAAACTTTTCGATTTGTCCACCATCCATTTTCTTGAGGTGTATAACGAGTATGATTCGATTCTGAAGAAACACAATATGCCTTCGGCTACATGGATGAATATTCCTGTTCCAAATGGTCGAATGCACATTCCGAGTGCCGATTTTTCGTTTATGATTTCACCCGAAGATTACGAACAATATGGATTACCAATACTGAAAGAAGAGGTAAAGACAATGACTCACAATGTATTTCATGTGGACGGAAAAGGTGTTGCAAATCACATTGATACCATATTAAGCGTGCCCGAAGTTCGATGCATTCAATGGGTACAAGGCATGGCGGATGATTACCCTATTATGCAACATTTGGATTTTATCCGCTACGTTCAATCCCGTAACAGAGGTATAATTGTCGATTTGGCCAAAGAGGATTTAAACGAATATATGGAAAAAATGTCGCCTAACAACACGTTCCTTTGGATTGCTACCGAAAGCGAAGAAGAGGAAATGGAAATTATGAAGAAAGTGGAAAAATGGAGTAGAAAACTATAAATACTTTAAAACCACAAATCTAATAAAAAACTTCAATTTTTACTATTAATTTCAATTTCCGGATATGAAGAAAATCACTTTTATTGCTTTTTTCTCGCTTTATTTATCATTCTTAAGTTTTGCAAATAGCCCAAGAGTTATTGAATCAATAAACGAAAACTGGCGGTTTTCGAAAGGCGAATTTCCTGCTGTATTGAACACTGATTTTGATGACGCAAAATGGGAAAATGTAACCATTCCGCATACCTGGAATAAAGATGATTCGAAGGACAATACACCCGGTTATTTTCGTGGAACGGGTTGGTATCGGAAATCAATATTTATTCCAACAGAAAAAGCAGGGAAACAGGTTTTTATATTTTTTGAAGGTGCGAATCAGGAAACTGAAGTGTATGTGAATGGAAAACTTGCCGGGACTCATTTAGGTGGATATACCCGTTTTTGTTTCGATATCAGCAGTTTGGTTCAGTTAGGTCAGAAAAATAATGTAGCTATAAAAGTTTCCAATCGAGTGAATGATGATATTCCAACTCTTTCGGCAGATTTCACTTTTTTTGGTGGAATTTATCGGGATTTATACCTGGTTTATACTGAAAAACAGCATCTTGCCACTACTCATTTTGCATCGTCGGGGGTTTATATTTCTACCCCCAAGGTAACTGAGAAGGAAGCGCAAGTTTCAATTAAAACGCTGGTTGCAAACGATGATAAATCAGCTAAAAAACTTATCGTAGAAAACAGTATCATTTCTGATAAAGGACAGTTAGTAAAAAAAGTAAATTCAACTCTAACAGTTACAGCACTTTCAACACAAACTATTGAGCAAAAAGAAATTAAAATTGAAAATCCATCGTTGTGGAGTCCAGATTCACCAACACTTTATTCCGTAATTACGCGGGTTTACGATGCAAAAACAAAAATGTTATTTGACGAAGTTTCGAACCCTCTTGGATTGCGTTGGTACGAATTTTCGCCGGATAAAGGTTTCTTTCTCAATGGTAAATGGTTGAAATTAATGGGAACAAACCGTCATCAGGATTTCTTGGATATGGGTAATGCCCTACCGGATGAACTCCATATTCGGGACATGAAACTATTGAAAGCCATGGGAGCCAATTTTCTGCGTGTTTCACATTATCCTCAGGATCCAACCATTATGGAAATGTGTGATAAACTGGGTATAATTTGTTCAGTGGAAATACCATTGAATAATCAAATATCAGAAACAGAGCCATTTACAAACAATAGCCTGAATATGGTACGCGAAATGGTTATGCAAGATTATAATAGACCGTCAGTAATGATTTGGTGTTATATGAATGAGGTGCTTCTTCGCCTGCCTTACGTTAACGATTCAATCAGACATAAGCAATATCTTAATTCAGTAAAAGAGCTGGCTTTAAAAATAGAAAAACAACTAAAAGAAGATGACCCCTCACGATATACCATGATTCCGGTGCATTATTTAGATATTTTCATTAAAGCCGGAATTGCAGATATACCTCAAATTATCGGGTTTAATACCTATTATGGATTTTATCACAAAACATTTGATTATTTTGACTCTTACATAGGCGAGGCCAAAAAACGAATGCCAACTAAATCATTCATAATCACGGAATATGGTGCGGATGCAGACCCCCGGATACATTCATTAAAACCGGAAAGATATGATTTCTCTGCTGATTTTGCCGGTGTATTTCACGAATATTATATTAAAGCAATCATGGACAGACCTTATATTGCCGGAGCTGCCATTTGGAATTTCAACGACTTTAATTCCGAAAAACGCCTGAATGCTGTGCCTCATTTCAATAACAAAGGTGTTGTAGGACCCGATAGGGAAATAAAAGATACATATTATTTATACAAGGCATTATTGAGTAAATCTCCGGTACTTGCCATTGGGAATCCGATTTGGAAAATCAGGGGAGGAGATGCTGACCAACATAATGTTTGTATTCAATCTGTAAAGGTTTATTCCAATCAAAAATCGGTTGAATTATCTTTAAATGGCAAAAGCCTGGGCAATAAAACGGTTGAAAATAAGATTGCGAAATTTGATGTACCATTTAAAAATGGAATAAACACCTTGGATGCTACTTCAAAGACTGAAAATAGCATATTAAGAGACCAGCAGAAAATCGATTTTCGTGCCATTCCATATAATCTGAAAGATACAGTACAATCCTTTTCCGAAATTAATGTAATGCTGGGTTCAAAGCGTTATTTCGAAGACAAAAAGGAATCTGTGATTTGGCTTCCTGAAAAGGAATATACTACCGGCAGTTGGGGATATATTGGTGGAAAACCGTATGAAAAAGTTGCATTATTTGGACCGCAACCCGCTTCGGATTTGGATATTTGGGGTACAACGAATGATCCGGTTTTCCAAACTTCCAGAATAGGAATTGAAGCATTTAAAATGGATGTGCCTGACGGCAAATACACTGTTTGTCTGTATTTTGCCGAACTTCAATCCAATAAAGAACAGCAAAAATCTATTTATAACTTAGGAAACGATGCATTGAAAGAAGATTTTGCTAATCGTGTTTTTGATGTGGATATAAATAAAGTAAACGTAATCAATGGGTTAAACCTAACTAAAGAGTATGGCGAAGCTCGTTTGGTAAGCAAAAAGTTTATTGTTGATGCCTCAAATGGAGAAGGTATTACAGTCAATTTCAGAAAAGGAACAGGTGAGCCGATACTTAATGCAATAAGAATTTACAGAAACTACTAAAAACAGTATAAAAAGTGAATACAAAATATTTAATTGGATTAATATTTATAATTATTTTGGATGCATTTGTATTCAGCATTTCGGCACAACGAAAAGAATACAGTTTGAATGGGAAATGGCAAATAGCTATAACTGATAAAAGTGCTTCAAAACCAACTGTTTTTCCATCAACTGTACCTGTTCCCGGATTAGTGGATATGGCAGTACCTGCCTTAGAACCAACACCGGTTTTTACTGAGAAAACATTCGTACGAGAACGTGGGAAAAGCATAATGTTTAATAATTCTGTGTATTGGTATCGAAGGACTTTTTCGATTAATGAAAAATACAATGACTTGATACAACTCAAAATAAACAAAGCGCAGTATCATACCTGGGTTTATATTAACGGCAAAAAAGTTGGTGAAAATATGTACAATTTTACACCTACTTTGCTAAATATCAAATCTTTTCTGAAAAAATCAGGACAGAATAACGAATTGATTATTGCTGTTGGTAGCCGTAATAATTTGCCTGATTCGGTTGTAAATGGATACGATGCCGAAAAGGTGAAATTTACTCCCGGCATTTACGATGATGTCAAAATTATCATGTCAGGTAATCCGTTCATATCCAACGTACAAGCTGTTCCTGAAATTGAAAAGGAACAAGTTCGGATTATTGCTGAGATTGAAAAAAAATCAACTAAAGCTGTAAAAATTTCCTACATTGTACGTGAAGTTTTATCCAGGCAAATAGTTGCAAAAGGTGAAGTCAACGAAAATAAACCTGCAAAAACTGGAAAAGTCAGTATCGATTTTTGGACAAAGATTCAGGATTGTAAACTTTGGTCACCCGAAAGTCCGTTTCTTTATGAGTTAGAACTCTCTACCGGAACAGATAATAAAGTAACACGTTTCGGTATGCGATCTTTTTCTACAGACAACGACAGAGGTGTGGTTTTACTCAATGGAAAACCATATTATTTGCGGGGGACAAATATTTGTATATTTCGGTTTTTCGAAGATTCAGAAAGAGCAGAATTACCCTGGAACAAGCAATGGGTAATTAATCTTTACAAGAGTTTTAAGAATTTGCATTGGAATGGAATGCGTTGTACAATAGGATTTCCACCTGAAAAATTTTATGAAGTGGCTGATAGCTTAGGATTTCTGATTCAGGACGAATATCCGGTTTGGGGAAGTGACGAGACCTGTTTAAATGGATTAGCCGGGAAGCTCACAGCAACACAACTTGCCAACGAATTTAAACAATGGATGCGCGAACGTTGGAATCACCCCAGTGTGGTAATTTGGGATGCACAAAACGAAACCAAAAATAAAACCACCATTGCCACAGCTATAAATTCAGTTCGTTCGTTGGATTTATCCAATCGTCCGTGGGACAATGGTTGGGCTTTTCCGGCAAGCGAAACGGATGTAACCGAGGCACATCATTATCTTTTTTGGGATTATTTTGAAACCCTAGATCTGAAAAAACAAAAAGTGAAGATTAAAGAAGGTCCATTAAAAGATATGCTTTTAAAGCCTCGAAATATAGTAGATTATTGGGTTTTTAAAAATAATCCGACTAAAAATCCGATAAAAAATCCGGTTATTGTGAATGAATACGGTCAACTTTGGGTTAACCGCGATGGATCGCCTACTACTTTGACTGATTCTATTTACGCTAATATTTTCCCTGAAGCGAATACTCCTGAAAAACGTTTTGAGACTTATGCTAAAATACTCAGTATGAAAACTGAATACTTTCGTACAAATCACAAAACTGCCGGTGTGTTTGAGTTTTGTTCACTTGGTTATTCTCGAATAATTGTCCCACGTGGGCAGACAAGCGATCATTTTATCGATGTAAAAAACCTGATTTTCGAGCCAAACTTTGTAAAATACATGAAACCTGCTTTTAGTCCTATCGGGATAATGATTGAGTTTTGGGATGTTAAAGTTAAAGCTGGTAAAACCTACAATATAAACGTAAACCTGATTAATGATACCAATCAGAAATGGTCAGGTTCAATAAAACTATCTTTACTTTATTCAGATAATACTGTAAAAGAACAAGTTTTGAAGGCAGAAATGCAACCATTGGGAAAAATGACCAATATGTTTGAGTTGGAAATGCCAACTATAAAAGGAAATTATCAAATAGTAGCTGAAATAGTGGTTGATAATGAGCCGGTTAGAAGCAGTAGGGAATTTGTAATAGAATAAAACAAAATAAATCATGAAAAAATTAGTATTGACTTTCATTTTACTCAATTCAATTTCAGTCTTTTCGGCTGATAAAGATTTTCAGTTTTCAGAATCAGGCTGCAAAGTCGTGTTGAAAAATGACACTTTTAGTATCGAAAACTCAGTAATAAAACGTTGCTGGAAATGGAATAACGGGAATCTGATTTCGTTGTCGTTAGAAAATAAAAAATCTGGAATGTGCTGGAAAACAAACAGCCGACAAGTTGATTTATTTTTACCTTCAGAATCAAATTCAGCAGCAATTTCCACAATTAAAACTGAATTAATACTTGATTCGTACCAGTTTGTAAAACATGTTCGAACAACCATTGAGTATTCGTTGGGTAATTTACAAATCCGCAAAATTTTGAAAATTTATCCCGATTGTCCTGCTATTGCAACCGAACTGTTTTATAAAGGAAAAGCTTCAAAAACATGGTTTGGAACATTTGCCAATGTTGTAGATTTAAAAAATATCGAAACGTTGACCAAAACTACAGAAACTGGAAAATTGCCAGTCATGGAACGTCTTTATTTGGAAGGCAAACATTGGAAAGTACGAGCCGTAGAGTTTTACGACATAACCGATCGTTTTAATACATTGGTTTTCCCTGTAAATGTAAATTCATATAAAGAAGATTTAGTACTAAAGGGCAATATTCTTTTTGCTGAAAATATGGAATCCGGAGATGGTTTCTTTATTCAAAAAGAAGCACCCAATTCCAATTCACAGTTACATTTTCCGGCAGGTGATTTTGTTGTCAACGGTGCAAATTTTAGAGTTATTGGTTTGGGAATTGATAGCTGTGATATTCAAACTGACGAATGGATAAAAGGATATGGTTATATTACAGGTGTTTATAAAGGGAATGAAACAGAACGCGATTTAGCTTTGCGCAATTATCAGCAACACATTCGACCCTTGATTGCTGAGCGTGATGAAATGATCATGTCGAATACCTGGGGCGATAGGGCAAAAGATGCTCGTATTAACGAAGCTTTTTGTATGAAAGAAATTGAAGCAGCAGCCAAGATGGGAATTAACCATTTTCAGATTGACGATGGATGGGAGATAGGGAAATCAGCTAATTCGGTTTATGGTGGTTCTTTCACCAATATTTGGAACAACCCTGATTACTGGAAAATCGATACAAAAAAATTCCCAACCGGTTTTGCACCTCTACTCAAACGTGGAAAAGAATTGGGCGTAGAACTATGTTTGTGGTTCAACCCGAGCGTACAGGACAATTATGCAGCTTGGGAAAAAGATGCAGACTTGCTCATTGGGTTGTACAAAGAACAGGGCATTCGTACATTTAAAATTGATGGAACTCAGATACCTAACAAAATTGCAGAGAATCGATTACGGAAATTATATAACAAAGTGATGGCAGCTTCCGATTGGAAAGTTACTTTAAACCTCGATGCAACTGCAATGCGGCGTGGTGGTTATTTCTATTTCAACGAATATGGTAACTTTTTTCTCGAAAACCGTTATACCGATTGGGCAAGTTATTACCCTTATTGGACATTGCGCAATCTTTGGATGCTTTCGGCTTATATGCCACCACAAAACCTGCAAATCGAATTCCTTAACAATTGGAGAAACGCCGATAAATATCCTAAAAACGATAAGTTTGCACCGGCAAATTATTCGTTCGACTACTTGTTTGCAATTACAATGATGGCGCAACCGTTGGCTTGGATGGAAATTCAAAATTTGCCTCAGGAAGCCATGCCAACAGCAAGCCTGATTAAAAAATACTATGAAATTCAACACGATATACACAAAGGAGCTATTCTGCCAATTGGCAACGAACCCAATGGAAAAAGTTGGACCGGTTTTCAATCAATACAGAAAAATACTGGTTATATGCTCATTTTCAGGGAAAATAATACTGATTCAACTACAACTATTTCAACCCGTTTGAGACCCGGTAAAACTGTTGTTTTTACACCTGTTTTAGGTGATGGAAAAGCCATGGAAACAAAAGTTGGACACATGGGGAAAATAAATCCAATACTCTTAAAACCAAATAGTTTTGTGTTGTATAAATATGAATACAAATAAT
>CAIKVR010000265.1 GCA_903830915.1 uncultured Bacteroidales bacterium | reverse complement strand
CTCGAAGTTAATGACTTTGAAATTGCTCATAAAACCCGATATATTGATGTAATTATTGGCGGTCACTCACACAGCATGATTACGAATACCACAGAGAAAAATGCTGCAGGAAAACCTATTGTAATAGCTCAAATGGGTAAAAGTGGCTTATACCTCGGTCGGGTGGATTTGGAATTGGAAAAAAGATAAAATATCGAAATAATTATTTATTTTTACGACCTGTAAAACAGATTCTATATGAAGGTCAGTATCAAGCATAGTTTAAGGCTTATTATCATTATTCCGATAATGTTTTTGTTATCATGGTATGTTGCCAGGTATACCGAACAGGATATGCGTAACGAGTTACTCAATCAAACTGTTTTTGGTGCAAATTCGGTTGATATAGAGCAATTTAAATTGCTTAAAGGAACTTTGGCCGATTTGAAATCACCTGCATATTTACAGCTTAAGCATCAATTTGCAAGAATGCTGAAATCCGACAGTGATTTTCATTTCATTTATATAATGGGTCTGAACCCAAAGGGTAAAGTTTTTTTTTATGTTGATGACCGTCCTGATGGAACGAAAGAATGTTCACCACCCGGTAGTATATACGACGAAGCACCAAATGAGTTTAAAAAGGTATTGAAAACAGGCATACCAGTTGTAGAAGGTCCATCGGCTGATAGTTGGGGCGCCTATACAAGTGGTTGTGCACCAGTAATTGACCCTGAAACGGGAAAGGTAATTGCTATTTTTGCCATCGACTTTAATGCAAACAACTGGTATTGGGAAGTTTTTTCACGCACGGCACTACCAGTGGGTCTTGTAATTGTTATGACATTTGCATTTATATCTTTTTTGATATCTTTTCAAAGAGGAAAATTACTTCGGGAGAGCGAGAAAAAATACCAGGTTATGTTTAACGAATCCCCCGATCCGTATTTGATACTTAATAATGGCATTATTAGTGATTGTAATGAGGTCACAGCTATATCACTTGCTTGTTTAAGAGCTGAAATAATCGGTGCTTCACCCTACAGCTTTTTTCCTGAACTTCAACAAGATGGGAGTCTGTCAAGAGATATTGCTCCTGAGAAAAGGGATGAAGCATTAACCAGAGGGAAGCATAGCTTCGAATGGATTCTCAGACGAAAAGATGGAACTGAATTTTGGGCCATTATGTCAATGAGCAGTATGATTTTGAATGATCAAACTGTAATTTTTGTAACATGGAAAGATGTTTCGGAAAAGAAAAAAGCTGAACAAGAACTTATTAAAGCACTGGATGCTGCCAATGCTGCCAGCAAAGCAAAATCGGAATTTCTGGCCAACATGAGTCATGAAATTCGTACGCCGCTCAATGGTGTTATTGGATTTACTGATTTACTAAAAAACACTGCACTAAATCCACTTCAGGAACAATACGCTAAAAATGCAAATACATCAGGTCTCACCTTGCTTGGAATTATCAACGATATTCTTGATTTTTCGAAAATTGAGGCCGGAATGATGGAGTTGGAAATAAAGAAAACTGATTTAATAGAACTTCTCAACCAAAGCATTGATATAGTGAAGCTTGCAGCCACACAGAAACAACTTGAAATCCTGCTGTCAGTTGATCCTGAATTACCCCGTTTTGCTGAAGTAGATCCGGTGCGTGTCAAACAGATTCTATCCAACCTGTTGGGTAATGCTGTGAAATTCACTGAAAATGGAGAAGTCGAACTTGAAGTAAAATATGAGAAAATACGAGAAAATGAAGGAAAGATTCATTTCTCTGTTCGCGATACCGGGATTGGAATAAAACCCGAAGATCAGACTAAACTATTCAAGGCATTCAGTCAGGCCGACAGTTCTACTACCCGGAAATTTGGCGGAACAGGTTTGGGATTAATAATTTCAGAAATGATTGCTGCAAAGATGGATAGTGCTATTAAAATGAGTAGTGTTGTTGGTGAGGGCAGCGTATTTTCATTTGAACTGAAAGCCAAAACCGTACACGGTGAAAAGCCTGATACTTCGGCTATGCAATCGATAAAACGTTGTTTGGTTATCGACGATAACAAGTTTAATCGTCAAATTTTGGTTCAAATGTTAGTAAACTGGGGTATTGAATCCCAAAGTTGTGAAAATGGACAGCAAGCATTGGAAATAATTACTTCATCTGAATCCTTTGATGTGATTATATGTGATTATCACATGCCGGAACTTGATGGGCTTGAAACAATTCAGAGGATAAGAAATAGAACTGAACAAACTGTTAAACAGTCTGTTATATTGTTGCTTTCTTCGTCAGACAATGCAGATTTATATAAAAAATGTGATGAAATTGATGTGAAATACAGACTTACTAAACCTGTAAAATCGGATGAATTATACAGTTACCTGTGTAGTATAAGTCAACCCGTTGAAAAACCCGAAGTAAGTGTCAAGAACTCTCAGAATATACCGATTGTACCACAATTTGATGAACCTGTTTCAATTCTTATTGCCGAGGATAATGTGTTTAATATGTTGTTAATAAAAGCAATAATAGCCAAAATGTTTGCTAATGTAAAAATAATTGAAGCTAAAAATGGAAATGAAGCACTGATGTTGTGGGTTATTGAGCAACCTGAACTGATTTTAATGGATGTACAAATGCCTGAAATGGGCGGAGTTGAAGCCACCATCCGCATTCGTAAACAGGAAACAGAGGGTCATCATACACCTATTATTGCACTGACTGCTGGTGCATTAACAGAGGAAAGGGAACAATGTCTTACTGCAGGTATGGATGATTTTTTGACCAAGCCCATTGATCCAAATAAACTGAAAGAAACAATACTCAGGATATTCAATTGGGCACATAACAAACATAAAGAGTCTTAAATTGAATTGATATCTTTATGTGTAGAAAATATCTGTGTTTTTTTGGCTTCTTGTTCTTTAATTTGTTAGTGTTTGGTCAGGATAAGACTTGTTTAATTCTTATGAATCGGGTTTCAGAAGATTCTTTGAGAAAATATGAATATACACTTGCAAGTGAGCTTTTTGGTGGGCGAAAAACCTATACGGAAAAAGGTTTACTGACATCAAAATATATTTCTGGAAAATTTCAGTCAAATTGTTTGAAGGCACCTTTCTGGAAATCTTATGCTCAGATTATTCCTATTCAACCAACTCCGTTACATCACTTATCGCCCGGATTAGATGAGAAAATCTCAAATAATTTGAATAATGTTTCTTCAGGTAATTTTGTGGCACAAAACATTATTGGAATTTTACAGGGTCGAAATGCAAAAAAAACTCATTTGGTAATAACCGCTCATCATGACCACATGGGACTTAGTGAAGAAGGAGTTCTATATGGTGCCGACGATAACGGGAGTGGTATTTCTGCCCTTATCGAGGTCAGTCGTGTTCTAAGTGAAGCTGCAAAACGGGGAATCCGCACAAAGCGAACAATCGTTTTCGTTTCAACCGATGCTGAAGAAAATAACCTTGTTGGATCTGATTATTATGTAAATAACCCAGTTATACCAATTTCAAATACTTATTGCAGTATTAATTGTGATATGATTGGTAGGGTGGACAGTTTACATTCTGTGTCTTCAAATCTGAGAAATTATATCTACTGTATCTTCAAAGATTCGACAAACAGAATATTCACCAACCCTATTCTGAATAATCTGAATGAAATTTATACCCAATTAGAACTTGATGAGAGATATAACATAGATAACGGTAGTTACAGAGTTTCTAATTTGATAAAACGTTCTGATCATTATTCATTTATCCGAAAAGGAATACCTTCCATTTGGTTTTTTAGCGGTTTCCACGACGATTATCATCAAACTACTGACACGCCTGATAAAATATGCTATGCAGAGTTGAAAAAACGGATTCAGTTTGTTTTAGCTTTGGTATGGTATCTTGCAAATAATTAATTGTAGCCTCAAATTATAATAGCTATTTTAGAAATCAGATATTCCATAGATGCTGCCATCGGGATTTTTCTCAGGTTGCCAGGTACGCACATGAATTTGTGGAGCAAGGGTATCTGACAGGTCAATTAGCAGAAACAGATAACCTGAGTCGCCGTAGTTTGTAGAGAAATAATCCTGTTTGATTTGAATACCATACACATCGTTGCTTTTGCCCGAACGTCGAACAATGTTATCGGTAAAACGGATGTTGATAAATTCATTGCTTTTGAACGAATACTCTAAGTTTTTGATGTATTTAGCTTTGGTTAACCTGTTGTATTTTATGATGTTATTGTTTAGAAAACGGTTCTCGGGTGAGTTGCTCACTTTTGTAACCGTGCCGGTAATAATCAACGCATCGTCCGAGAATATTTTCTGAATATAATCCAATCGTTTCAGTGAGTACGCCGTTTTGTAATTCTCCATGAAACTCATCAGCAACATGCGTGTTTGTTCGGTCCAGTTGGTATTTGAAGCTATATCGTCGACCGCTTGTTTGGCTAAACTGAAGGTGAGATTACAAATTTTATTGCTCTTGTCGAAGTAAAAAACCACATTCTCCACAAACGTACGGTTGTTGGTTTTGAAATTGAAACTCATGGGAATGGAACGACATATCACGTATTGATCGTATTGGTAATACTTTAGTTCATTCAGTTTTATAATTTTGGCATTTCCATATTTGAGGAGTTTCTGGAAAATAGAATATCCTTCGCCCGAGAAAAGTGAGTCGACGCTTTCATAGTTTTTAGTGCCTATTGCTGAAATCACTTTTTTCATAATCAGGTCTTTGTCAGCACAGTTTGTCAGTACTTGTATGGAGTTCATACCAGCTGGTTTTTTGACCTCTGTTTCTGCTGCTGAAGTTGCAATTGCAGGAGTTTCATTGCCTGCTACTGTAGCAGGTACTGTCGTTTTCACAGCTACAGAAGCTTCACTAGCAGCCACTGGAACTGTTGCTGGTTTAATTTCTACAGCCGTTGCGGGAGTTGGGTTTGCTATAGCCGTTGCAGGTGTAACTTCGTTCGTACTGTTTGTTTTAACTGCTTCGGTAGTTTGTGCTGCTACTACAGGCAGCGGTTCGGGCGAAGTCTGTTTTGACGTTTTTGTATTGATAACCATGTAACTGCCTTTGTAAGGTACTTGGGGTATTTTTTGCATTACATCGCGTAACTCCAAATCTATGTTGGCTTCACCTTCGAAAGCATATTCGGCTTTAATGCGAATATCAGTGACATTATCTGTTTTCGGCAGTTCAACCACCCCTATCCCATCTTTGGAACTTATTATGTTCGACCAATCCTGACCACCCCAATAGGTATAATCAAAGTTGTGAACAGGTTCGTTTTTATAGCGTACGTCCAACCGACAGTTTGTGTAGCTTTCTTTTTTGTCAACTTCATCAATCTTGATAACCATATTCGAGAAAATCTGGTTTATCTGTACCGGAAGCCAGGTTATAAGCAATATTTCTTCGCCTGTAGCAGCTGTCATTTTAATATCAGAAGCATCCGGATGACTTCTCAGTAAGGTTTGTGACCAATAAAAATACCGCAAAGCATCAGCAATCTGAATATTTTTCAGTGCTTCTTCGCCGTTGTGCGCTAACTCAATCAGCTTATTTTTGCGCGATTCAAACACTTTTGCAATTTCACTTCGTTTTACATAGCGGAATACTTTGGCATCGGGTTCGTTTTGCACAATGACACGTTCGGTATTTTTAAGCGTCGCACTCGAGTAGGTTTTCAGAACATCATTTACTGTTTCTTTAAATTTACTACCTGTTTCGGTTACCGTTTTTTCAAAGCGGCTTTCCACCTGAGTGGATATTTGCCCGATTATATCACCCAATGCTATCTGGTCGGCTTCTTTCAGGGTTGAGCCGGTTCCTTCGCCCCAAATAAAATTTTCACGGTCTGCCTTTATGGCTTCTATGTTCTGGGCTGTGACTCCATGCTGAAAAACGAAGATGAAAATACATCCGCAGATGAACGACAATAAATTTTTACGAATCATAGTTATTATTTTAAAAGTTGAATAGAAAGCTTTTGAATGTCAGTTGTTTAATTGCTTCCTGATAGTTTATTGATATCAATAATTTCACCCCGTTTGATTTCAAATACCGACCATTTGTTTCCGGTTTTGTCGCGTGGAACGTAAAAAGTGTCTTTTAATTGATTGTTGTCATAAACCCGCAGAACAGCTTTACTCCGTGACAATCCTGAAGTTCGTGGATTTGATTTGTCGCTGAAATCATGTACAAAACAGATGTAGTTTGCCGTATTATCTGTTTTATTGATGGTAATGGTTTCAGGGCCATAGCCATTCATATCGTCGCGGTCGAGTTGGGCTGCTCCATCGGCTGATTTCTGCATGTCCTGATACGAGATATGGTATGAGCCTGATTTAATGAGATGTAAATCAAGGTCGGAGGGATGGCGACTCCAATCCAGCACTATCCTGATAGCACCTAATTCAGTAATCGGACAAACGGAGAAGCGATTGAGGAAAATAGTTTCTTCTATTACTTCAAACTGGTAATCGGCTGATATATAACCATCTTTTGTGAATCGGAAAGTGTATTTGTCATCCTTCACTTTGTCGAAACGTACCCTTCCAAGCGAATCTGATCTGAATTCACCAATTCCGGAAATAGTTATAACTCCATCTTTCACGATTTGCCCCGTTTTGGCATCAAAGAACCGCAAAGTTTGTTTCCCATCATTCATTTCAGATTCTGTATCTTCCAATACATCAACCATTTTACTGTACTGAGCCAGCATATTAACAGGGAGTAAAAGAACTGACAGCAGGCAGATAAAAGTAATTCTTTTCATATTCGTATTTTTTTAAAGTGTTATTTATTTACTGAAAACTTGTTTTTATTTTTGTGTATAATTTATTTTCAACGTAAATGCCACCTAAAATAGTGGTACTAAACCGAAAAAATCCACTTTCACGGTTCAGCGATAGTAGTTTGTTTTCGTAGCTGTCGTCAACCAGTTTCAGTTTCAGAAACTGTGGTTTTAGCTGTGCCGACAACGAGCCGTATATTCCATTGGCAACTGCAAACCAAAGTCCGTCGGTAGTGCAAAAAGCTTTATCTTCGAAACCCATTGTATCATTTTTACAATCGGTATCCATGAGGTAAAGCCACTTGTACCGACTGTTATCAATTTTTATACTGTCCAATACCGATTCCTGACTTACCCAACGGTTGTTACTCAAAAAGCAGGTCAGTATTTCTGAATGACTTTTCGGGTCACCAGTAGAAATGGTAGTATTTTTAATAAGCAGTTTAGTTGCTGTGGTACTATTCTTGTTAATTTCAGTTTCCTTGTTATAAAGCTCTACTGAAGTTGTAAAACGAATGCAATCATCCGCGTTCTGATTCTTATCCAACGAATCAATTTTCAGTTTCAGTATCAATTCTCCGCTTTTCAATCGCTGCGTTTTTATTACCTTCAGTGCAGAAGATGGCAGATCACATTCTGCTTTCAATTCGCAAAATTCCTCGTAATTGGAAGAGGTGCTTCCGGTAGATGAATCATTGAAAAAGTCGCTCATGCCACGTCCTTTCGCATTTTGCAAAGCATAAACCGATAAAGCTCTCAGAAATGCCTGATTATATGCTGCTGCAGAATCTAATCGTGCGTCAGAAATTCCAACATACGCATCCGAAAAATAAGTATTGAAATCATTAGGCAACATTAGCTTCGATGGTATGAATGTTTTAGCTGTTTCTTTTGCTTTATCCGATAATTTGGTCAAATTATCGTACACCGAATTCTGCGCAAAAACATTTACGCAGAAAAACAATGAAAGGTATAAAACAGCCAGTTGACGCATGATTCAGGCTTAAAGAGTTAGGCAAAACCAGTCTCCTCTCCCTGAAGAGAGGAGGTTGATTTATGGTACATTACTGACCTATTTTACCCATTTCCTCGTTAAAGGTCTTTTTGAACTTTTCGTAGTTGTAATCCACTTTCAATTGTTCGTTGTTCGTCATTTTGTTGTTCATTTGCTGCAAAATGTCGTTGCCACCAAGCTCAAGACATACATAATATTTGTACGTACCTGCTTTGGTCATGGTTGTTTTTTCACAGATAACAGTGCTTCCCGATAGTGACTGATTAATAACTTCACGGTTTACACCTTCGTAGTTTTTCATCAATTCTTCCTTGTTATTGTAGTTGCTTGATTTCACGTAGTTGTCGGTAACACCTTTTATCAATGTGTTAACAGCTCCAGCCAATCCTGCACGGGCTTCGCTCATGGCTTTTTTCTTGGCAGTCATCTGATCCATACTTTCACCAATGGCGCTGAATCTCAATGCTTTAGAATTACTGTTGAATTCTGCTCCGGCACATGGAGTTTTAACTTCTACTTCGCCTGAATCGGCTGCTACCACTTTGGCTGTTTTGCACGATACAAACATTAAACTCATAGCGCTTACTATTAAAACGCCTGTTGCTACTTTTAAAAAACTCTTTTTCATAATGATTTTGTTTTAAAAATTAATAATTTGGTAAATATATATTTTTTTTGAATAATTTCGATTGAATTGAATTATTATTTTATTGATTTTAACTCAAGAATATCAATTATTTTGTTGCTAATTCATCAATTACAGAAAAATACCATTCTTCTTCCTCAACATTCCATATCGTACGGATTTTTCTATCTTCAAAAAGTTTTATTGAGTTTCCTTTTTCCATAACCTAATCAGTGAATAATAATTGGGAAATTGTTGTGTTTAATGAAAATACTTTGTAAGTTTTTTATTGGCACACTTTGCAAAAGTGCGCCAGCAGGTGTTTAGATAATCAATAATTTCAGTTGTCCGATTTTTTCGGACAACTCACTTCCTTCTTTTTGGAGCTTTTTCTTTAAGTCGTTCCAATACTTGCGCGGACGGTTCGTTTCTGTCAGCACTTCAATTACATCTATAATAGAAAAATACCATTCTTCTTCCACTTCATTCCATATCGTACGGATTTTTCTATCTTCAAAAAGTTTTATTGAGTTTCCTTTTTCCATAATCAAATTGATAAAATGCTGTGTTTAACGAAAATGATATTTTGTGACTTTTTCATTTATTGGCACACTTTGCAAAAGTGCGCCAGCGTGCGGGGGACCATGTCAATTTGTGTGACAGTGTCTCACAAATTGGAAATTTATCGTATAACAATCTCATATAGTTAAGATTGCTCCGACTAAAACCCTTCCCATAGTGTAATGATAAATCTTTTGCTAAGTTTTCTAAAAGTTGCTTACCATAAACAGCCTTCAATTTCCCGCCTTGTTCAAATTCGATAATATCCTTACCAATCTGCCAATAAGCAAAAAGCATTTCTGTATTAACAGCTGAAATTATATTACTTTTTGCAGTTTGATAAGTAGTTCCAACCTTATCTATCAATAGTTGATAATCAGTATTTTTTCGTAATTCATTCATATTTTTTGAATTTGTGTAACGCTGTCACACATTTATATTAAATTAAAATCAACTATTACTCTAACTTAAAGCAAGTGAATGTATTTACAACTATCTCTTTTTAATATGGAAAGCAATAGCTTTCCTTCTAGCACGACAAAGTTTGGAATCTTCGCCGAACACACTCAGCACCAACAACGTTACGTTTAACTGAGGTAAAATAGCCCAACAACCAGCACAAGCATTTTCGCTTTTTAATATTTATATCCGATTTGGTTTGGTTTATTTAACGCAAAATTATAATCAACACAAATTGTTTAATCGACACATAAATCATTGTAAATCCCTAACACAACGAACCGAAAAACCATAATTCTTCGTACCGCTCATTCTGATCAGATAACTTTCAAGGAAGTGCAAGTGTCTGTACTTGCCATTTTTTGTATCATTCTTTGTATAACACCACCAGTAACCGGAAATTCCAATTCCGTCAAATGGTCCATTGTGGTAGCGATAACCACCCGGCAAAGCTGTAAAGCCAGAGTTGTTATTTGGTGTTAAATTATCTCCTATTGTGCCAGTATCGCTAACCCAATCAGATTTAGATGCTAATGCTTTGGCTTCGCTACCTGAAGCACCAAGGTTAGCACTTATATAGCTTTCGAGCGTTGCCCATTCAGCATCAGTGGCAACGTGCCATCCTATTGGGGCTAACTTGCCAGTATTTACAGCATACCAGTTATACAATGCGCCAAGAGTGCTTTTGTATGCGTCTGCATTATTATTATACCAACAATAGGCACCTGTAGTTAAAGCATCCCAAACCGTATTATCTCTAATGTTCGGTATAATATCTCCATTTCTAAATCTAGTTACCTTTAAATTCTCAACTAACCATGTTTGTGTGCCAATGGTAACAGTGTGATATAGGTTCCCATCAATATCAGTAATTGTTTCTGGTACAAAACTTAAGCTAAAATTAGTTTCACCACCAGTCTGAGTTATGATTACCGTTTTCTCAGCTTTTTTACCATCTTTTTCTATGCTTAAAGTATGATTTCCAAAAGTTAGGCTGCCATTGTAAGGTGTTATATCACATGCATTTCCATCTATGTAAAGCGTTGCTCCAATTGATGTGGAGTTGATGGTTACTGATCGTCCATTGGCAAGTGTTTCGTTCACTTCCACGGATTTACCTTCTAGAATGGTAGTTATTTTACTCACATTTGCATATCCTTCTTTTCTTAGTTTAATTGTATAATCACCAATCAACAGTTTACTCACTGTATTCGGTGTTGTCCCATAATCTTTTCCATTTATCGAGATAGTAGCTCCTACCGGAGTGCTGATAATATCCAGTGAGCCATAAATGGGTGTGGGTTGGAGGTTAACCGTTTTTACATCACCTGCTGCAAGTTCTATATCCTGTTTGGCAGGGCGGTGTTTATCAAGTCGTGCTTCCAGGCTATACACACCGGGGTTTAGTCGTCCATTCCAGTTTCCTGTTGCTTTTTGCTCGTTATTTACATAAAGCGTTGCTTCAGTAGAAGTTGTAATGTTTAGTTCAGCAAAGTTAGGTTGTAGTTTAAAGTTTACAGGTGTGGTTTGTCCGTCAGTAATAGTCACTTTTTGAGTGGATGGCTGGTACATTTCTTTGATTACCTGCACGGTATGTTCGCCACTGGCAAGTCCTTCAGTTTTGCAAGGCGTATTGGTAGTCAGTGCTTTACCATCAATTATTACTTTAGCCTCTTTTTCGGGTTCAGAGCTAACAGAGATAAAACCAAAAGCGGGTTTCAGGTTGGCTGTTATTTCCTTTTTGGTATCGGTTATTTCTACTTTTCCGGCTTCGGTATGGTAAAGCGGTGCTTCTACCCGGTAGGTATAACTTCCGGGTTTGAGTTTGGTTTGGTAGGTACCACTTTTTACAAACAAATCATTGAGATAAACCGAAGCATCAGCAGGTTCAGTATTTATAACTAACCATTGGTTTTCTATGGTTTCTTCTACCGTGGTAATTACTTTCCCTGTGGTTAATACCAGTTCATATACTGTAGACTTTTCAATCGGTTCTGTAAACATCCAATCACGGATTTGTCCGAGTTTCTCGTGAAAAATACTAATTCGTTTTGCACCATGAGGCACATATACCCAAATTTCGGAGGGTTTATTGATCGTTTTTACAATGCCGATACTACCACAATCGAAAGTAAAACCAGTTTGAGTTGTTACCACTTTAATAATGGCACTTGGTTCGCCGTTGAAATCTTTCTTCGCAGTTTCATTGAGGCGGGCATCCATATCATTCTGCAATTTCCGGAATGATTTCACTGAAATAGTTCCCTGAGCAGAAACGCTACAGACTAAGGTCAGAAATAAACAAATTGAGAGAAAATTTTTCATACACTGCTTTCTATTTTTCGTAAAGTCTACTTATCGGAGATTTAAAGGCTTAAAATAATTGTTCTACAATATCGGGTGCTATCCTGTTTTTTATGTATTCTACAGCGGCATTATAGGCATCGTTTCCAGCCGAATCGTACGTTAACTGCACACCGGTTATATTGGTCATGTTTCGTTGATAAAGTACTTTTGCTTCTCTGTTTCTCACAGTTACCACAGCATCCAACGACACTTTAAATAGACTGTTCATGCTTTCTGCTGGTTTTGTATTGCTCTGAATATCAACGTAAAAGTCGGCAGATTTAGAATTGTCGGTAATGTTTATGTCTGATTGAGTGAGTATTCCGCTCAACGCATTTTTCAAAACAGAATAATCGGCTGGCTTCTCGAATCTCCTTTCGGTAGAGCTTATATAAAAAACAGGACTCTGAACACTAACCTGCTTATTGTATGCTACCGGCTTGATGTTTCGCAGCAGTTTCCGAATCAAAAAATCGTTTGTGGCTTCCTGTAAAATGCTGTTAATGTCAATTTTAGCGGAAAAAAACTCCATGGATTTCTTAGATTTTACTTTCGGAATTGTGAATGAAACAATACCGTTGGCTGATGTTCGGTCCAAATCATCAATCATGGCGCACCCGGTAAAATCAGCTGCTACAGGGATGTTCTCGATACGGTGTCCTTTTTTGTCGGAAACAGTAAAAGTAAGTAGTTCTTCATCAACTGGTTGACCTTTTTTAGCGGTGATTTCTTTCAGGTCGGATGTTATGCTGAGTTCGTTGAAAATGCTCAGGATTTCGTTCATTATTTCATTCCCGAGATAAATATCCTTATCCTGATATTTTGTTTGTAAAGGTTCGCTCAGGTAGGGTTTGAGATCTTCTAATCCCTTAATAAGCAGTATCGATGCATTGTAATATTGCTGTTGTGCTTTGAAATTCAGTGCTTTGTCGTATTTGGAAAGTGCGTTATTTACAGCTTTCTGAATACGCTGTTGCTTTATTTCCTCGTACGTTTGTTTTGAAAGTTTGTAATATGCCCAGTAATTATTCTGGTCTTCGTAGGTATCTGTCAGCTCATAACCTTCGAGCGATTCGTTGGTTGATGTAACTGTCCTTGAGTCATAAGTTTCGTTCACCGCATTGTTTACAGCAAGGGTGTGCAGCAGCGATGAGTTGGAAATATTCACCCTTATTTCGCCGGCTAAATCGTTCAGTGCATTGTTTTTAGCTGTTTGCTGATAATTGCTGGCATTTATCCTTTTATTTCCCGAGCCAATTCCAATATAGTAACTTTGATTTATGGGTCGGTTCAGAAGCCATACGGGTTGATTCGGTACCACTTTTGTACTTGCACATTGTGTGAACAGACAAATGACAATAAATAAAATAGAAATAACTTTAAATACGATTCTCATAATCTTAATTACAATAGTTCGTTATAAAAAGCTCTAAATTAAGCGGCAATTGTGCCCCAATTCCTTAGTTCAGAGATAATAGTTCTATTTTTCTTTAAGTACGGGTTAATCCCGAACCTTTGAATAAATGT
>CAIKVR010000264.1 GCA_903830915.1 uncultured Bacteroidales bacterium | reverse complement strand
TGGATAACAAAGAAGTATTAGACCATTTACATAATGTAAAGTGGATGAAACAGCTGGATATAGCACAAAAATACTTTATGAACAACAAGCCTGAGGAAGGCTTAAAGTATTTATCGGTCTTTGAATCAGAGTTTAAGTTACCAATACCTGACACACACTTTAGAATAAAAATTGAGAATGCGTATTACGAGTATGCAAGGTATTTAATGCGTGTCGAGAATACTGAAATGGCTAAGAAAATAGTTGCTAAAGGCTTGGAATATGTTCCCAACAGCAATCTGATTCAATCTGCAATCGTTGTTGTTACGATTGAAAAACAGAAAGTTACCCGTTATAAAATGACAAAATCGGAATATCAAAAATTAATGAAATCCAGGTCATCGCTCTGAGGAGTTATTGATAAAACGTTTTTTCTTTTCAGATTAGTAAAAATATATGCTTAGTTCACAACTTTTAATGGTGAACCAAAAAAGTAGAAATAAAGTAGAGTGGCAAATAAAAAAGGTTTACATTTTCATGTAAACCTTTGATTTTCAGCAGTCGGGATGACAAGATTCGAACTTGCGACCACTGGTCCCCCAGGACCAGTAAATATTTCCTAATATTTTTTTCTAATTCATTGTATTTGTGTATATTTGTATCTGATTATCAACCTTTAGAACTTGAAAGATTTAGCGATAATTATGCTAAGTTTTACTCAAAAAGGTAGAAAAAAGGTAGAGAAAAAGGTAGAGAAACTTTTAAATACATAAGACAATGGCAAAGTTCAAAATTTTCCTTCGCACATTTGACACGAGTAAAGACGGTACAAATCCAATCTGTTTACGCATTGCGAAAGATGGCCAAAAGAAGTTTATTGGATTAAACATGTCGGCAACTCCGGCACAATGGGATGAAACTTTCTGTCGCTACAAAAAGGACAAACGAATTAATCCGCTCCACGATAAGAACAATGCTTATTTGAACGAACAAGAAACTAAAGCCGAAAAGACCATTAAAGATTTTGAAGAAAACAAAATCGACTGGACTCTCAATCAATTCGAAGAAGCTTTCCTTAATCGTTCTAAGAAAGGCAAAGTTAAGACTTTTTTTGAAAATCAGATAAAAAATCTCAAAGAAACAGATCATATCGGAAATGCGCTTTGTTACCAAAGAACATTGGATATGCTTGAGATTTTTGATAAAAAGTTTGATAAAAAGATATTCTCTGAAATCGACATTAAGTATGTCAGGGCTTTTGACTCTTTTCTACAAATGCCACGTGAGTCTGTTTATACTAGTTCAAAAGGAAACAAGAGGATTGTTCAGAGAAAAGGAAATTCAAGCAATTCGCGAATGATTCATTTCAGAACTTTGCGAGCTATTCTAAATCAGGCTATTGAAGCCAAAGAGGCAAGTGTGACGACCTATCCTTTTGGAAAAGGAGGTTTTGAAGTTGCCAAATTAGCAGAAGAAACAGAGAAGCGATATTTACCAACAGAATACCTTGTGAAAATAAAAAACACACATTCTGAAAATAAAGTTAATGAATATGCTCGTAAATTATTTCTTTTTTCTTACTTTTGTTATGGAATTAGTTTTGTTGATATGGCACATCTAACTCCTGACAATATTAAGAGGTTTGAGAATGGACTTTATATCGTTTACAAACGGCATAAAACCAAAAACAGCAAAGGAGCCAAAGCAATCAACATCAAGCTTACAGATGAGCTTCAAACACTGATTAACGACCTTTGCATTCTTAAGCAACCGGTAGAAAATTACTTATTGCCAATTATTTCAGTGGAGGGTCTTAACGGTGAGGGTTTATACAAACACTTAAAAACAAGATTGAAAAAGTTCAATACTTATCTCAATAAAATGGCACTTGAGTTTGGCATTAATGACATTGATCTTACATCCTATGTTAGCAGGCATACAATGGCCATGAGCTTACAGAACAATGAAATTCCGAGAGAAGTAATCTCTCAAATTTTAGGACACAAAGACTTGAAAACAACAAATACCTATCTTGACAGCTTTAATAGCAATGTAATAGACGAAGCAGCGAAAGTACTATAACATACTTAAAATAAACAACTTAACCTAAAAAGATTGACATGATGTATTTCATGTCAATCTTCGTTTTTAATATAGATCACCGATTTAAAAAACAGAGATAATAAAGAACTTGCGAAGATGATTCACCGGGAACTAACAAACCAATACCTAAAGAATTTCGATTCTCTTTCAGAAGCAATCTATTTATGCTGGTATAACTCATATTGCAGCAAAACAAACCAACTTGACGAAGAAAAACTAAGAACCCAGATTCGATCCTATGGCTTCTACCCTATCAAAAATGAAATAAGAAAAGAATTACCATTAAGTTTCAGAGCTAAACTGAAGTTTAAAACGCTCACTTGGGTAAATGATTTCACTGATTCAATTGCAGAAGAATCGGTTTGCGAATCATCAGAGTTATACATGCAAACAATTATGGAAATTGAGAATAACCTGTTAATACTCAAAACAAGAGAAAGAATAATTCCTTACGCAAACATGTTGTTACATTATCTTGATAAAAGCAATGTTCATAATCAGGAAGTAGAAGAATCAAAACTCAATTACAGAGTCAAAGAGTTATTCAGATACATTTTGGATCATAATTTTATCATTGAGGATAATGTTACTTGTCAGAATGATGATTGTTCTAAAATCTATCCTATATACGATTTATCTGTTCGGCTGATTAATCATTTAGATTTTGTAGAGCGATTGATTAGTGCATTCATATTTTTCGATATAAGTCTGGAACGTTTAGCAAATCAATCCAAATGCAATTTATTTATTTTCAACGACAACACATACGAGATTGAGACTAAAAATGATTCTGAAGACATTGTTCTGCCTAAATTCAATTCCTCTCACACCGATGAATGTCTGATAAAAGTCATGCATCATCTATCACACAAATTAAAGCTGGTAAATCCGAACAGTGATGTATGGTTATTTTGGTTTGGTAGAAGACCGCTTAAAAAACCCGAATTTTTATTTTGGGATGATTCACCCACTTTGTTATCAAATGTAATACAACATCTTTGCGGTGAATGCATTGCAAACATAGTTAAAACGGCTTTTAATACAGCAGTTTTTGTAAAACCAACTAAAAACAAATACGAACGAAGTCGGATGTACAAAGAAATAGAACAAATTATAACCATTTCAATAAAAAAAAACAGCTAAAAGTCCGACACTGAGTCCGACCATATAAGAGCCTCAATTTGAGGCTTTATTTATATGTTTCCGACCTAGTCCGACTCTGTCCGAAGTCGGAGTCCGACCCTAAAATTCTATTGATTTCATAGTATCCACTTACATTTTTGATAATACTTTTGTGACAAAGAAAGCCAATAGACTGCGCAGCTATTGACTTCCGGAAATTCAAAAATAAAGTAACATCATGGAGACAAAATTCCAACCAACAAACGAAACTCCCTTGGCAGCACTAACCATTGGCCAGTTCAAAGAACTCATGGGTACAATGGTTCCACAACCAATCATTCAAACAAAACAAGAGTCTTTAACCGACACATTAGACAAGAAAAAATGTAGTCTGCTGACCGGTTATTCGGTCAATACGATTAACAAGATGATTTGCGATAAGAAGATTCCCTATTACAAGAAAAATGCACGGGTTATTTTTAAACGGAATGAGATAGAAGACTGGTTGTTATCCAACCGGATTCAAACCATTGAAGAATTTATAGAGGAAAAAGAAAACCAATTATCGAATGGAAAGGGTAACAGATGAACTTCAAAGAACATTTCGAAAAGTTTGAAGCAGACATTCGAAAGAAGATGCTCGATGATGAACTAATTCAGGAATCGTTGAAAGAGATCAGTCAGAAACACGATGAACTAATGAAAAAATTAAACGATTTGATTCAGAATCTGAATGAAATTCGCAAACAGCCTTCTGACCCATTCTTTTCAAACGAAGAATTCATGGAATTAATGTGTCTCAGTGTTCGCACCGCACAGCTTTGGCGAGATACTGATTTAATAAGCTATTCTCAAATAAGCGGCAAAATCTATTACCGTTTATCCGACATTCAGAAGCTCTTAGATGACAACTATCATAAATCCATTAAAACGGCAAAGAAGAAGTCATGACAACAAAAAAAGAAGCCCCTTCGAACGTTGCAGGTATCGAAGAGGCTAATAATCAAGAGCAATACAAAAGTACTAATTTTATTGAGAAGCTCAAAGCAGAAATTCAAACCAAAACGATGAATTTCAATTCAAATGATACAGTTTTCCCCACCAACGGATTACCTCAGGTCATACTTGATTTTGGATTGGAAATTTCTGAAGTATACGGTGTGCCGGTTGAATTCCCTGTTTTATCAGCTTTGTGTGCTGTGAGTTCTGCAATCACGAAGAAATTCAGTATTGACAGCGGTAAATACCGAAACTTTGGTCAACTCTGGTTAATGTTTGTTGCACCTCCCGGCGTAGGAAAGTCGGAACCCATGGCAGCTGCCTTTCGCCCATTGCAACGGCTCGAAAACTTGAGCTATGATGCTTATCAGGTAGAACTCAGCAATTGGAAAAGTGAATGTTCAGAAGCAAAACAAACCAGAAGCCAGGAACCTGAAAAGCCATTTTTCAAACAATGCCTGATTGACGATTTTACACCCGAGAGTTTATATCAAACTATGTTTCGCAACAATGGTGCTGTTTCGTTATGCAGGGATGAATTATCAGGATGGTTCGCTGACTTTGGCAGGTACAATAAAAGCGGAGAAATAAGCCGATATTTATCCATTTTCAATAATGCACAGTTTTGTATCAATCGGAAAAGCGAAGAACCGCTTCAGATTCCAGAGCCATTTATGACCATTTGCGGCACTATCCAACCCGAAGTACTGGACATTGCATTAAACAACAACAGCCTCAAAGAAAACGGCTTTGCAAGTCGCTTTCTGTATGTCTATCACAAAGTGATTAAAAAGCAAAAGTATTCCGAGAAAACACCAAATAGAATTGTACTTGACCGGTATGATGAATTAATCAAACATTGCTACTATTTACCAAGATCAGAGAATCCCTTTATTCTATCCACTGAAGCTAAGACATTCTTTATTGAATATGCCAATCAGACAGCAGATTTGGTAAACAATTGTTCGAACAATTTTCTCCGGGCCACGTATGCAAAAATGGAAATTCAGGTACTCCGTATTTCCTTGATAATTCAGATTATTAGGGGTATATACGATAATGCCGAATGGTTAAAGGGGCAGATAACGAAAGAAGCCATACAATACGCCATAAATCTTTGCAATTATTTTAATTCAAATATTCTTCGTATAGAAAATATCGAAACTGCCACCAAAACAACTCCTGTAGAAGCAATAAAGATAATTCAAAAGGAATACGGCATCAAGAATAAACAAGCCTTTGCAGATTCCATTGGATTGACCCGGCAATACATTTCGAAAATATGCAATGAATAAATCCATTTATGAATTACCAACTATAAACTATAAACTTTCCAAGGTTGCGGCGTTTCGGTTGCGGTCGTATGAAATCCTTTACCAGTATAGCTTTCAGAAGAAATACCCCGCAACTAAAACAAAAAATAAAACGCTTCAAAAAAGTATAATAGTTGCGCTAAAATATCGTTACTATCCTTTACAGTAAATGGTTTCAGCCATTTCACACCGCAACTAAATACCATTCTTAAGTAAACAACAGATACATTTTAAATAAACTCATTCAATTGCACGATCTACTTTCCGCCTTGGAGAATTTTGCAAAGAATGATCATGAATACCTTAGAAAAATATAAACGATATGAATAAAAAGCGTTAATAAAAATGGCACAATGGAGCGTATAGAAATCTTCCTGTTTGACGACCACAGGGAGGAGTTTGGAAGATTTTAGCAGAATGAAGCCAGTTTTTAGCTTTTTATCCACAGCGGCGGCCTTTTTTGTTTACTTTTTTGGGCTGTAGCAAAAAAGTAAAAGCCTATCCGGCTAGAGGACAACAAAATAAGATATTATAATCAACAAGAAATTATGTTCACTTCTCCATATTTACAAAAATACAAAGGCAAATCCACCCGCCATACCTGTCCTTCATGCGAAACCAAACATAGCTTTACTTTATACCTAAATGGCAATACCCACGAACATATTCATCATACCGTTGGCAGATGTAATCGTGAATCCAAATGTGGTTATCATTACACCCCAAAACAATATTTTACGGAAAATCCTCTTTCTCCCTCTCCTTTGGAGAGGGCTGGGGTGAGGTCGTATGGCACGTCTCATATACCAGATACAATAAAACAAATAACCCCATCCCAACCAATCGGAACTATCCCTTTCTCCTACATAATTGATTCCCTAAGCCCTCACAGCAATTTCGTTTCATTTTTGCAAAACCATTTCTCCGAAGAACAAATCCAAAAGGTATTTGAAAACTACTTACTCGGAGCAACCAAAAATAAAGAAGTTATCTTTTGGCAAATCGACATTAATGGTAAAGTCCGTACAGGTAAAATCATGCAATACAACCTCGAAACTGGAAAAAGAATAAAACATCAAAGCGGAGCGATTGATTGGGTGCATAATAAACTAAAGAAAGCCGGAACATTACCAGAAGATTTTAATTTGCAGCAATGTTTTTTCGGTGAACACCTTCTAAAACTTTACCCGGATAAATCCGTGGCAATCGTAGAGAGTGAGAAATCAGCATTAATAGCTAGTGCTGTTTTTCCGGACTTAGTATGGCTTGGAGCCGGAAACCTGAACGGATTGTCAATTGATAAATGTCAAGTATTGAAAAAACGAAATATAAATTTATTCCCAGACTTAGGAGGTTATGAGAAATGGAGTACAAAAGTCAAAGAAATAAAACAATCAGTGAATTGCGAAATTAAAATATCTAAAATTTTGGAAGATATTGCAACTGAAGTTCAACGTTCCGAAGGTCTTGATATTGCAGATTATATGATTGAAGAATAGAAAAATAGAACAAATCAAACACAAATTCAAAGCCATTTGACTCTTAAACTGGGACAAATGAATACAACAAATCCAGTCGTCCTTTTTTAAATTGACAAGTTACAATTGGAAGAAGTATAAATTCAAAATCAAATGGCACCTCAATTATAACATTTAATAAATTCCCTATTGATGTTGAAAAATTAAAAAACGAGGTCAAGTTAAAAAAAACGTTATTTGTGATAATTTATTAATCCCCCTTTACTTTAATAGATGATTTCCTGACATTCAATTTTGCTATTAAACAAACAGTTTCAGGCTCTGGCACAGGATTTTGTGTGATTTGTGCAATCAGTAATCGTGCAGCAACTTCACCCATTTCGAAGGAGGGTTGTTGAACGCTTGTTAGTGGTGGGTCAACTAAAAGTGCAAGCTCAGTTTCGGAGAATCCAACTAAAGCAATATCGTCAGGGCATATGAGTCCTTCTTCTTTAATGGCTTTCAAAGCACCCAATGCAGTAGGGTCATTAAAACAAAATATAGCTTCGGGTAAATCGTTTTTTTGAATGAGCATTTTCATAGCGTCGTAACCTTTATCGCTGAAAACGCCGGTTGTCAATACAGAATTTTCTGATATATCCCGATGGTGTTTTTTCATTGCATCAAGAAAACCCCTCTTTCGCTCCATGGTGACGCTGAGTTTCTCGGGTCCGGCAAAATGATATATCTTTTTAAATCCACTGTATATTAAGTGTTCTGTAGCAAAAAAGGCTAATTTGTAATCATCTATAATTACTTTTGGAGCTTCAATACTTGAGGACACACGATTAAAAAAAACAATCGGAATTTCACTATCAATCAATTCCTGATAATAATCCGAATTTTCACCTTCACGGGTAATTGAGATAAGAATTCCTTCCACCATATTATTTTCCAACAGTTTCAGGTTACGCAATTCTACTTCCATCGTTTCTTGCGATTGTGTAATTAGCAGTTGAAACCCGGCTTCATCCACTACCTTTTGAATACCTGAAATAATATTAGGGAAAAAAGATGTTTTAAATTCGGGAACAACCAATCCAATAGTCTTAGAATGTCTGTTTTGGAGACGTTTTGCAATGGGGTTCGGTTTATAGTTTTGACGCTTTGCCTCTTCAAAAACAATCCTTTTAGTCTCTGCATTTACATCCCAACGATCAGCCAACGCACGTGAAACTGTTGCTGTTGAAATTTTCAAAGCATTGGCTATATCTTTAAGAGTTGCGTATTTTTTCATTGAATCTGGGTTGGTAAAACTCAATGCAAATATATATATAAATTTCAAAGCAAATACAATATCCATCCAAATGTAATCGTTTACGATGATTTATTCTTAATTGTAATCGTTTACAATCACTTTTTTAATCGAGACTTTATAATTTAGAGTTAGTTTAGTTTACATTTGCATAATAATACTTTAGAAATAATCACACATAAAATAACCAGGGTTATTGTAAAAGTATTTTATTGACTTACATTAATTTTTTATTTTATGGGTATTACAGATACAGTAGTAATTATAGCTTTTTCTTTATTAATCATCCTCATTGGTTTGTCTTTTTCTAAAAAAGGAGGTGGCGATATGCTTTCATTTTTTGCAGCCGGAGGTGCAGTACCCTGGTGGATAAACAGCTTATCGCTCTTTATGGGTTTTGTTTCCGCAAGCACTTTTGTTGTATGGGGATCAATAGCTTACTCCTCCGGATGGGTGGCAATTACCATTCAATGGGCAATGTCGGTTGCCGGATTGGTAACGGGTCTTTTAATTGCTCCCAAATGGCACAAAACAAAATCCCTAACTGCTGCTGAGTACATTTGCCAGCGTTTAGGAGTAAAAACACAAAAAACCTATTCCTATATTTATCTTGGAATTATGGTTTTTCTTAAAGGCGTTTGTTTGTATGCTGTGGCCATAATATTACAGGTTACAACTGGCATTTCACTTTATTGGTGGGTTGGTTTACTGGGAGCAATCATCATTTTCTACACAACTTTTGGTGGTCTGTGGGCAGTTGTAGTTACTGATGTGCTTCAATTTATCATTCTTATAGCTGCCGGTCTCATTTTACTTCCATTATCGTTTGATAAAGTTGGTGGAATTCATGGGTTTACTACTATCATAAATGCTCAGCACTTACCGGATTTTTTCTCATTAAGTAACAGTAAGTATACTATAAGTTTCCTTCTCGGTTTTTTATTTTATAATATCTTTTATTTGGGCGGACAATGGAGTTTTGTTCAGCGTTACACCAGTGTAGCTTCGCCTAAAGAAGCAAAAAAAGTCCCCATTCTTTTTGGGATATTTTACATTTTCACTCCGGTTATATGGATGTTACCTCCAATGATTTTCAGAGCTATTAAGCCAATTGCTGCTAACATAGATCCTGCAGCACTTATTATTCAAAGTGAACAAGCTTATATGCACATGGCTCAAACGGTCTTGCCGGCAGGTATGTTAGGATTGATAACCATAAGCCTGATTTTTGCTACCAACAGTTCGGTTCAGGGTTTCCTGAATATCTCAGCCGGAGTAATTACCAACGATTTATTTAAAGCGATTTATCCAAATTCAAACGGAAAAACATTGATGCGGGTAGCTCGTATTGCAACTCTCTTTGTGGGGATTGTTGTAATTGGCATGGGTATATTAATTCCACTTATGGGTGGTGCTACCAATGTAATTCTGAGCGTAGCATCAATTACCGGTGGTGCAATGTATTTGCCGGTAATGTGGACCTTGTTCTCGAAGCGACAGTACAGTAATACTGTTCTGGGAGCAACCATTGCTTCGCTCATAATATCGTTAGGGTATAAGTTTTTGTTACCAGCTATTACAGGGGAATCTTTATCCACAGCTACCAGTATGGTTATGGGAGTTATTGTGCCGGTTTCAATTATGGTAATTCTTGAAGTTTGGTTGTGGATTAGTAAAAAACCGACACTTGAATACGATATGTATCAATTATACCTTTCAGGCAAAGCAGACATTGCGGCAGCAGCTCCTGATACAACAGCTGAATCCAAATCCGAAAATCAGTTTGGCAAACGGATGATTGGTATCGGAATTTTAGTGACAGCTATCATAATAGGTACATTGGGTATTATTTCCCTAGCCGGAAGAGTATATGTAATTCTTACCTCGTTGGTATTATTGGTATTAGGTTCGATGATATTTTTTAGTACGATTAAAAAGAAATAGAAAAGAGATATGATTAATGAAATATTTTCAGTAGAAAAACGATCTCTTACTCAAAAAGAGTTACAATATGACTTGGTTGTAGTAGGTGGTGGAATGGCAGGTGTTTGTTGTGCAATTACCGCTGCCCGTCAGGGAATAAAAGTGGCTCTTATACAGGATAGGCCGGTTTTGGGGGGTAATGCGTCCAGCGAAGTTCGTTTATGGGTACTGGGTGCAACTTCACACATGGGAAACAATAATCGTTGGAGTCGCGAAGGTGGAGTGATTGATGAAATATTAGTGGAGAATACTTTCCGTAATAAAGAAGGCAATCCGGTTCTATTCGATATGGTATTAGTAGATAAAGTGTTGGCAGAGAAGAATATAACATTATATCTTAATACCGTTGTGTTTAATATTGAAAAGTCTTCTGATACAACCATTTCAAAGGTTTTCGCTTTCAATCCACAGAACCAGACGAAATACGAATTTTCAGCTCCTTTATTTAGCGATTGTTCCGGCGATGGAATCGTATCGTATTTAGCGGGTGCATCCTACAGAATTGGTGCCGAGGACAAAGAAGAGCATTTAGAACTTTTTGCCCCTGACAAAGATGAATATGGCGAGTTGCTGGGTCACAGCATTTTCTTTTATATGAAAGATACCGGAAAACCGGTAAGTTATGTAGCTCCGGATTTCGCGTTGAAAGATATAGAGGAAACCATTCCAAAAGTAATGAAACCGGAGTATTTCAGTACGGGACATCACGGTTGTAAATACTGGTGGCTGGAATATGGTGGACGAATTGATACTATTCATGATACAGAGGCAATTAAATATGAATTATGGAAAGTAGTATATGGAATTTGGGATTATATCAAAAATTCAGGCAAATACCCCGAAGCAGCCAATTTCACCCTCGAATGGGTAGGTGTAATTCCCGGCAAACGTGAAAGTCGCCGATTTAAAGGACATTACATGCTTACTCAACAAGATGTTATTGAGCAACGCAATCATTACGATTCGGTTGCTTATGGTGGATGGTCTATAGATTTGCATCCGTCAGATGGAGTTTACAGTGCCAAAAACGGATGTAACCAGTGGCATTCCAAAGGAATTTATCCCATTCCATATCGTTCGTATGTAAGTTGTGATATTGATAATCTGTTTATTGGTGGACGACTTATCAGTGCTTCACACGTGGCGTTTGGGTCCTCACGCGTAATGTGTACTTCGGCTCATGGCGGACAAGCTATTGGTATGGCGGCTTCTTTGTGTATTAAAGGAAACAAAAAACCGGCTGACTTTATTGATTCTACATCTATCAAAGAACTTCAAAGAGCGTTGATTGCTACCGGGCAATACTTACCTCAACTCAAATTAAATGATTTTGGAGGATTGACAACAAAGGCTAAAATTGATGTTTCGAGCGAATTGGCATTGTACGAGATAAAAGGGAATGGTAATTATTTCAAATTAGATTATCCGGTAGCTATGTTATTGCCGCTTAATGGGAATGTCCCTAGAATGAAATTGAAAGTAAAGAGCACTGAAACAACAACCTTAGAGGTGCAAATTCGAGCAAACTATAAACCTTACAATTTTACTCCTGATGCAATATTGTTTGTCAATACCTATCCGTTGATAAAAGGGGAACAAATTATAGAAATTGAGTTCAATTCAATTAGTGTGGAAAAAGGGTACTATTTTATCTGTTTTATGAAAAATAATGCAGTTGAATTGGCCGAAAGTGATCAATTGCTAACGGGTATCATGTCGGTCTATAATTATCAGAATCCAGCTGTGTCAAATTACGGGAAACAATGCCCCCCTGAAGGTATTGGAGTGGATACTTTTGAACTCTGGTGTCCGATTCGTCGACCCAGAGGCAAAAATTTAGCATTGTCATTCAGTCCTCCATTGGAGGCATTCCCTTCAAGTAATTTACGAACCGAAATATTTCGACCGGTAATAGAAAGTAATGCATGGGTAGCCGATTGGAGCGATGAAAATCCAACAATCACATTGACATGGAAAGATATGCAATGGGTCAACCAAATCAAACTTTTCTTCGATACAGATGCCGACCATGCAATGGAAAACGTACAAATGGGACATCACGATTCCGCCATGCCATTCTGTGTAAAAGAGTACGAAATACTGGATGACAAAGAAAATGTGATTTACAGCACAAAGTCTAATCATCAGACTGTGAATAATATAGTTTTCAAAGACTCAATCAAAACAAAAGCGTTGATAATTAAACTAAAACATCCTTCGGAATTGGTTCCGGCTGCGTTGTTTGGGATAATAGTAATGTAAAAATATCAAATCAATCATTCACGGGCAAAAAATATCCAATATTCAAATACCATTGAGAATAGAAAAACAAGTGTAAATAAATAATACAAAAAAATCACTTTATTATGAAGTTAATCGCGAGAACAGTCTTAATTTGCAGCCTACTTCTTGGAGTTATCCCTCCAATTTTGGCGCAATACAATTTCAAAATGACAGGAACTGTAAATGATGAAAAGAATGAACCTCTACCAGGTGTTAATATTAAAATTCCAGGAAAAAATGTAGGTACAATTACAGACTACAATGGAAACTTTACAATTATAGTTCCCAATGAAAACAGTACTTTAACATTTACATACATTGGCTATCAACCTAAGGCAATTATTGTTGGTAAAAATCGTACATTGATAGTTCAGTTAAAAGAAGATTCTAAAATGATGGATGAAGTAGTGGTTGTAGGCTATGGCACCATGAAAAAGTCGGACTTGACAGGATCGGTTGGTTCAGTTAAATTGGGGAATATTGAAGAAAAATCATATTCTAATCTGCAACAAGCCATAGGAGGTAAAGTGGCAGGTGTTGTTGTTAATGAGAACTCAGGAGAACCGGGAGCTGGATTGAGTATTGAGATTCGTGGAGGAGCATCGCTCAACTATTCTACAGAGCCATTGTATGTAATAGATGGAATCCCTTTTGATGTCCCTCAAATTACAGGTGGAAGTACATTTGCGCCAGGAACTTCAACGAGCCCAATTGCAGGTATAAATCCAAATGACATAGCCAGTATTGAAATATTGAAAGATGCATCAGCTACTGCAATTTATGGCTCGCGGGGGGCCAATGGAGTTGTACTTATTACCACCAAGCAAGGAACCGAAGGTAAACCAAAAATTTCAATTAACTATTCACATGGTCTATCAAATCCTCAAAAACAAATTGATGTTTTAAATGCATCTGATTATGCTCATTTTGTAAATGAATGTAAGTATAATCGTTCAACTAATCCAACCGACCCCAGTTATGTACCTCCGTTTACTGCAGATGAGTTGGCATCCATACCTAATTACAATCATCAGGCAGAAGTTTCCAGAACCGGTCAGACCAAGGATTTGAATATCACACTTTCAGGTGGAACAAAAACATCAAAGTATTATATATCGGCGCAGTATTTTAATCAACAAGGTGTTATTCTGAATTCACAATTAGACAGGTATAATGCTAAATTTAATTATGATATTGAAATCACTCCAAAATTAAAATTAAGTAATAGTATCACATTAACGAGAACAACACAGAATGGAACCAGTGTTGGTTCTTTTGGGGGTAGCTTTCTGTATAGTGCGGCAGCATGGGCTCCTACTGCACCGTTGATTAATCCCGATGGAACATATAACATATTAAACAACTATATGTATGGCGATAAAATAATCTCAGATCTGGATTGGGGAACCATATATTATAAAGAGCGGTATTATTCATCGGTCTTATCCAACATCAATACCAATATTTATGGTTTTCATAATCCTTTGGCACAATTGTTAGATTATACGAATAATAACACGACTACGCAGATTTTGGCAAATTCCTCATTAAGTTATACTATCAATAAACAACTAACTTTAAATGCCCGATTAGGTGTTACTTCCTCTAATGGTTTAGTTGAAAATTATAGACCAACTACAGTTCCTGTCGTCTCTACATGGAAAGGGATGGCCTATTTGGGTAATAGCGAAAGTTTGAAGATGCTATATGAAAGTACAATTAACTATACAAATAATTTTGGCAAACACTATATAAACGGTGTATTGGGTGCTACTGCTGAAAAATATGAAGTTAAAACGTTTAGTACATCCACTCAAGGATTTACTCAGGATATTACCGGACCTTATCTTATTGAAGCCGGATCATTATTACAATCGCCCAATAGCTTTTACAGCGGAAATCAACTATTGTCATTACTTGGTCGAATTAATTATCATTATAATTATAAATACTACATTACACTTTCGGGAAGATATGATGGCTCATCTAAATTTGCTGAAGGACATCGATTTGGGTTTTTTCCATCAGGCGCAGTTTCATGGCGGGTTTCAAAAGAAAAATTCATGGAAGACCTGACATTTGTTTCAGATTTTAAACTTCGGGCAAGTTATGGAGTTACCGGTAATCAGGCGGTTGATTCATACAATACATTGGCTTTATTGGGAGCCGGTGACAAAGATGCCAATAATAAATACAATACTTCCTTTGGAGGGGTGGTAAATATTGGATATGCACCAAAAGGTGTTCCCAATAAAGAACTAACCTGGGAGCAAACCGAACAAGCCAATGCAGGTATAGACATTTCGTTGTTTAAAAATCGGATAATTTTCACTGCTGAAGTTTACAACCGCTATACCTCCAATTTACTTTATAATGTAGAATTACCCTGGAGTACAGGTTTTAAAAATATGTCGACCAATATTGGAGAAATATCCAACAGAGGTCTTGAACTATCACTTTCAACTGTAAATATTCAAACCAAAAAATTTTCATGGAAAACTGATTTTAATATAGGTTGGAATAAAAACAGGGTTGAAAAACTTACCGGAGTAGAAGGTTATTCTGTACCTATCCCCGCCACAGGTACAATTGCCACTTACCTTACTTTGTTAGAAGCAGGCAAATCGATTGGAGATATTATGGGCTATGAAACTTTGCCAGTTTGGAATGCAGAGTCGCTTGCCACAAAACCTACCCAATTTCAACCCGGAGTAAAAGAAGGCTATAGAAGATATAAAGACCAAAATGGAGATGGCGTGCTAAACGATAATGATCGAGTTTTGCTGGGAAATGCTTTACCAATATTCACCGGTGGTTTCAATAATTCTTTTAGTTTTTATAATATCGATATCTCAGCGTTTTTTACTTTCTCTTACGGAAATAAAATTGTGAATCAGTTCTCGACCAATTTTGCAAACATGAGTGGCGAGAGAAATGTTAATCAAAAAGATTATGATAACCGATATATTAATATCACCCCTGATATGGATGAAGCAACTGTGACAAGAATAACAGAAAATAACAGTATAACTCATTATCAGGTTGCCGGTTCTACGGTAGATGTTAGAGAACTCTCCGATTTAATTGTTGAAGATGGCTCTTTTATCCGATGCAAAGAAATTGCAGTAGGATATACACTTCCTAAAGGGATTGTTCAAAAATTATATATGACTTCCATACACCTTTTTGCCAATGTTCAGAATCCATTCACAATAACAAACTATACTGGACCAAATGCAGAGTCTACTTCAACTGGATTAGCAAGAGGAATAGATTCAGGTTCTTATCCTTTAGCTCGAAGTTTTAAATTTGGTGTAAACTTTAATTTTTAAATACCGATGAATATGAAAACAAAATATATAATTCCCGTGCTATATGTATTTGCTTTTTTTGTCCAATCCTGTAATACTTTTTTAGATGAAGACCCTAAAAGCTACATAGCTGAAACAAATTTTTACAAAAATAATGATAATGCCATAGGTGCAATTAATGCTGCTTATGGTGCTATGCGGCAGGAGGTTGTTAATTTGGACTTTATGTGGATGAATGAGCTTACAACAGACGATGTTACTTATACAGGTACAACAGTTGGTGAGCGAATTGAAATGGATTTATTAGTTTATAACTCCAAACACAATTTTCTTAAAAATCAGTGGTTTTATTGCTACAATTGTATTAATAGGGCAAATGTAGTACTTGATTATGTGAACGAAGGTGTAACTGATTCACTCAAATACCGCATTTATGGTGAAGCCCGTTTTTTAAGAGCATTTCAATACTTCAGATTAGTGAGATGGTTTGGTGGAGTACCCTTAAAGATTAAAGCTACAAATGGTGATCCTGCTTCTTTGTATCAGCCAAGAGCTACGGTACAGCAGGTGTATGATCAAATTATTGAAGACTTAAAGTATGCCGAACAAAATTTAGATGATAAATATAGTTATACTGATCCTCTAAATGGTGGACGAGCTACTGCGGGAGCTGCAAAAGCATTGCTTGGAAAAGTTTATTTGACTATGGCAGGTTATCCCTTACAACAAACAGATAAATGGCAGTTGGCGGCTGACAAACTGAATGAAGTGATTGTAAATAAAGCCAAATATGGCTATGACTTAATGCCTAATCTGGCAGATATCTTCGATGTAGAAAAGAAAGCCGCAAATACAGAAGCTATTTGGTACACTTCCGGTACGAACGGATTAACCCAGACAGGCTGGTATTTTACACGAATGTATAGCTGGAGCGGAAACTTAATACCTACTAAAGAAATGTGGAAAACCTCCACGAAAGTATTTACTTCGGGTTCAACTACAAATATTGACTACAATAAATACGACTCGACCGGGCTTTATGAAATTACCGATTTAAGAAGAAAAGCCTTTATCAAAAGACGTAGTGGCACTAATCATACAGATATTGATACCGGTACCGGAACTCCTGTATATGCAAAATATATTGATATTGCAAAGGGTTCGACAGATTCCAGAAATGATTATCCGCATATCCGTTATACCGAAGTAGTATTAATGGCTGCCGAAGCACTTGCCGAAGTGGGCGGACAGGCTAAAATGGACAGTGCTTTGATGTACATCAACTTACTTAGAGGCAGAGCGGGTGTGGGTAGTCTTACATACACAGACCAAAATATTCTACGGGATATAATTCATAAAGAACGTAGAAGAGAACTCTGTTACGAAGGACATCGATGGTGTGATTTAGTTCGTTGGAACATTTTCCCTGAGACTATTAAAAATCATTTGGTACATCAAAACTATCCGACTTATACTTTGGACAATTTAAATTATATCGGAAATAACCAAAATCTGTTCCCTATTCCAGCAGCAGAAATTATCAATAATCCGAACTTCGGAGGACAAAATCCGGGATACGAGTAATAATATAAATTAACAATTAAAACAACAATTATCATGAAAAAACTAATGATTATTTTACTGACTTTAAGTTCAGTTTTGGGTGTTCGCGCACAAGAAAATCTTTTAAAATTAAACGCTGATTTTGAATTGGGCACAATGAAAGGTTGGTCTGTGTTTGGAGAAGACAAAGAAAAGGTTTCCGTTTGTTCTGAGGCCGCTAACAATAGCAAGTTTGGGCTCAAATTATCTATGGGAGAAACCAGATGTAAGTTATATACAAGTACTCCCGATAAAGTAGTGTTTAAAGTAGAAAGTGGCAAAAAATACTCCCTTGAATTTATGATGAAAGTAATAACCAAAGGAGGTGCAGTTCAATTGACAATATATCATGTTGCCGGATTTAAGAAGGAGAATCCGTTTGTTCTGAAAACAAAAAAAACAGACAACTTACCAGTAGGAGAATGGACCACGTTTAAATATGAGTTTGATGGTGTAGATATACCGGAAGCCAAATTTATGTTAGAATTTGTTAAAGGGGAATATTTTGTAGACGATGTTAAGTTGTCTGAGGTAAAACAAGTAAAATAAGAGCATTGAATAATACATAATGCTTTGAAAGAAACAACTGTTTTTTTGAGAATTAATGAAAAAACAGAAATGCAAGAATCAATTATTTAATATAAAGTTGATTCCAACTCAATCTAAAAATTATTAAAAATCCATGAACAATTCCACTAAAATAGTATTGCTGTTTGCCCTTTTTTCGTTTTTTGTGCTACAGACACAGGCAGAGGAAAGGTTGGCAAGCAGGTTTACATATTTAAGCACGTATGAACAGTGTTCGTACAAAACAAACACAAATTGGAGTACAATGATTAGTATGCTTAGTACCTCAAAATGCAATTCTACCAGAACCACCGGAGAATATGCACAATATGCAGTAGATTTAGATACAGTTTCGGGCATCACTACATCAGGTACTTTGTCAGGCAATGTAGAAATCATGGTTTATAAAAACAGATCTGTTTCTTTGATAGATAACAATGTAAAAGTTGAAGTGTTTCACAATGGATTGATGAGTACATTTTATGCCGATTTCAGCACAACCCGCGATGCATGGTATAGTTTAGGGAAGTATTACTTTGTTGGAAATGGGTTGGAATATGTCAGGTTTACACGAGTAAGCACAAACAGCTTACTATTCACTCCTGCTTTACCGGTTCGGTTCGACTTGTATTATGATACTAAAACCCGCACACAAACCTCCACAGAGCAAACACAAACAATCACTACCGGATTTAGCAAAACAGGAGTCTGGCGAAATTCACTGAAATCGGGTTACCGATTGTCGGCAATACCCAAGGAATCCAATACTTTAGGTTCAGGTTCAACCTGGAATCCGGGAAAATTGGATGCAGGTAAAATTCAATTATATATTTACAAGCCCAATGTGAATGCCAATGATACCCTGGAGATTTTTCACAACACGAAAGTGGATAAAATTTATTTGAAAAATCTTTTTTATTCCAATTTGAATTTATATAACCCGGTAGTAGCTCAAGGTTGGTATAAAATTGGGGAGTTCGATTTTTCAGGAACAGGAAACGAATATGTAAAACTGACCAAATATTCAACCGATACTACTTTTACAGATTGCCTGATGTTTGAATCGATCAAATTTGATGGTACAATTCTGAATCGCACTGTGGTAACCCCAACTACTTATACAAGTGGACTTTATAGTGGTGCTTATCCTGCTACACTGGATCAAAAGGAAAAAATTACTTCTATCCCTATTGGTTTTTCTCCTCAGAATAATACAGATCAGGTGGCAACAAGTGGGTTATTTGGCTCTACCATTTATTCAAGAGCCTTATGGCTTAGAAATACAACCATTCCCTATTTTTGGAATCCTTGTGTGGTGGAACCGGGTAGTTATCAGCTACTTTATTACACTTATTATCTGCCCAAAAACGATGGGGTATTTACAGTTTTCAGCAACAATGGCAGTCAACAAGTGGCTATAAGTAAAACAAATTTTCAACAAGGTCAGTTCTTTAGTGTGGGTACTTTTACTTTTGCCGGTGGCACAACCGATGAATATATTCAAATGAACGGTCTCGATCGTGCCTCAGACATTTTACTCGAAAAAAACATTTCGGGTGGTGCCATTCTTAAGCAAGTGGTAGTTTCGGCACATCCATATTTCAAAGAATGCATTTATGATGATACCAAGGGAATTGCTGCCGAACATGAAATTAGTTTTATGGTGAATAAAGGGTTTATGTTTCCCAAAACCACCACCACTTTTTCACCTACAGCTTCAATGAGCCGGGCAGAATTTATACAATCTATCGTTTTAATGCTGGGTCTTACGCCCGATGCTACTTTGCCTACCTATTCGGATGTTTCAGTTTCCGATTGGTTTAAAGGATATATCGGCACTGCCCGACAGAAAGGACTGCTTTATGGAATACCTGATACCACTCGAATATACCCGACCAACTATATTGCCAGAGATGTGGCGGCTCAAATTATGCTTAATGCCATGGAGTATTCCGGAAGATATACCAATGTAAAAAATATATTTAAAACTAAACCAGACCTGATTTTGAGTAATTACAACGGTGGTAATTCTGTCAGGTCTTTTGCCAAAGAAGCATATGCTCGAATGTTGGAAATGGCTGTGATAAAAGTATTGGCAGGTGCTAATCTGTCTTCATTACAAGCCACAACAAGAGCAGAAGCTGCAACGATATTGAAAGAATTTTACGAATCTGTTTTAGGTTCGGGTCCGGCAAATCACTTAGCCGATTGGGAAATGACTTTTAATGATGAATTTGATGGTGAAAACTTAAACTATGACAGCTGGGGTTCAGATAGCTATGTTCGTTTTAAAGGACTTTCGGCAAAATGGAGAGAAAATTGTGTGGTGGAAGATGGTGTTTTTAAAGGATATAATTATTTAGATAATCATTCGGTGGCTTATAGCAGCGGTAATATTGCTTCTAAATTTAAACAAACCTACGGATTTTTTGAAGCTCGTTATAAATACCCTGACAAAGCTTATGGTTCTCACAGTTCATTCTGGACTGGTTCAAGTGGTGGCGATTTTAACTACAATGAAGGGACTTATCCCAACGGCATTTCCAACAATAACTATTTTATGAAATCGCCTGAGAATTTTCATAATTTTTGCACACCCATGAATATGGCACGTGATTTTCATACCATTTCGGGATATTTAAACGATACAGATTTGTTTTACGGATTGGATGGGAAAATTAGTTACGAAGTCAAGAATTATCCTGCATTATACTTAGATGCTACAAAAACCACCAACATACCGTACGGTGTGTTAATGAGTACGGTCATTACCTATTTCGATGGTCCGTTAGATCGCGATCGTATTGATGGTTCGTTTATGGCATGTGATTGGGTTAGAATGTATAAAGAAATTACCTGGTTGCCAGAATTGGAAACTGATTTGTGTTTGCCGGCACAAAAATCAGATAACCAGCCAATTAATGTATCACCGGTACTTAAGTTCAATAAAGCCATTGATTTTACTTCCTTAAACTCTTCGACCATAGTCATTACCAAAACGGGTAGTGGAAATGTTCCAGCTTATAAAATTGAACAAATGACCCCACTACGGTTTAGAATTACATTTAATCAGAATTTAGATAAAAGTTCCGAATATCAGATAAAAGTTAAATCGAACATAAAAGATGCAATGGGGAATACGATGGTAAAGGATACAATTTATTCTTTTTCTACAGTATCTGCTTTAGCATTAAATGTTACAGTAAATTCAAACAGCCCTGTGAAAACGAATGGAACAATTCAATTATCAACCACTGTTACAGGTGGTTCAGGAGTTTATTCAAATTATCAATGGAGTGGTCCGGATGGTTTTAATTCAACTGAGAAAAATCCCTCAATACCAAATGTAACACAATTAAAAACAGGAACATACTCGGTAAAGGTGATAGACAACAATGGAAATTACGGCACCGGACAAGGCGAAGTATTGATTGACACTACCACTGGATTCACATCGTATAGATTGTTTGAAAACCTAAAAATAATTCCAAATCCAAGTAATGGTATTTTTTCAATTGCAGATTCTGCTTTAATGTCCATCGAAAATGTGTTGGTTTCAATTTCCGATTTAGCAGGCAAGATACTTTACCAACAACAAAGAAAATCCTTACCGGGTAGAGATAGGATTGATGTAAACGTATCGAAATTCACGAAGGGAATATATTTGCTAAATTTAAAAATGAACGAAGCCCAAGAAACATTAAAGTTGATAATTATTTAAAAACTAAGAATATATGCATTTCATAAATCTATTTAAAGCAACATTGCTATTTTTTGTTCTTAGTACAGTGTTTCCGCTAGAAGCACAAAATAAAGACCTTAATATAGGTGAAATGGTTCAATCTGTGCCTATGAAAAATAAATTTGCTGATGATAACTATAATATATGGTGCGGTTCAGTAATCAAAGGGAATAATGGAAAATATTATATGCTTTATTCCCGTTGGTTGAAAACGGGTGGTCATTATGCCTGGGTGATTAATTGTGAGATTGCATTGGCAAAATCAGATAAACCCGAAGGTCCGTATAAACATTTAAAAGTTGTGCTTCCTGCTCGTGGAAGACAATATTGGGATGGGTGCTCTACTCATAATCCTGCAGTTATGCAGTATAAGGGTAAATATTATTTGTATTATATGGGAACTACATCCGATGTGAAAATAGAACTTCCAACAACCATGGCAAACCCTTTATGGTGGGAGTATCGTAATCATCAACGTATTGGTGTAGCTGTGGCTTCAAATATTGAAGGAGAATGGAAACGTTTTGATAAACCCGTTTTGGATGTGAGTGCCGACTCTACAGCGTATGATGCGTTGATGGTTTCTAATCCTGCAGCAACTGTAGATGATAAAGGCAGAACTATTTTGGTATATAAACAGGTAGAAAATGGAATAAAGAAAAGTGGGGGAAAGGTTCGTTTTGGAGTTGCTTTTGCTGATTCACCTACAGGGCCATTTATTAAAGAGACTACCCCCATTTTTGAGCTTAAAGATGGGGCAAAGGAATGGATGGTAGCCGAAGATCCGTATATCTGGTTTCAATATAAAACCTATTATGCAATTGTGCGTGATGTGGTTGGCAAATTTACAGGCGATAAAGGTGCCTGGGCTATGTTGCAATCCACAGATGGCAAAAACTGGCAACCCGGTAAATATCCAAAAGTAATCGGTAGCAGATTCTTATGGGAAGATGGCACAAAAAGTATATCTCAACTGGAACGACCTTGTCTTTATACTGAAAATGGTATTCCGAAATTCCTTTTTGGAGCTTATGCGGGTACAATAGACAGAAATAATACTTGTAATGTTTGTGTTCCATTGAAACAAAAATAAAAAAGTAAAAAGCAGGAATTCCAAACAGTAAAATGAAAGTGTTGGTTATCAAAAAGTCTTATTTATTGAAGCATATTTTGTTTTCACTGTTTTTGTGTTCAATACTTTCGATGAATGCTCAAAATGTAACCATAAACATTCAACCAACCAATACCTTGTCCATTTGTGGAATTTCACAGCTTGATAGGGGTAAGTATTTTAATCTCTGTCATCCAGGAACAAATTTTGAAAGGGATATTAGCAATACATCCATTTCAGATAGGTATTTGTATGATTTGGGAATGTCATTTGGACGAAATCTTGGGCTGGTAAGCAATGCCATTACCTATACCAAGAATGTTCAGGAAGATGCTGCTAGGACTGGATATACCGATATGACTTATTTGCAAAACAATGCAAAACCAACCGATGGCGTTGTTTTACCAAGTTCCGGATTCATGGCATTATTTCCGGTCAATGTGGGTGCCATGATGCACGATCCTCATAACGGATATCCGAAGTTTATGAAAAAAGAGGGTACTTCAGGTTCGGTCGATAGTTTACCCATCAATAAAATAGCTGCGGCAGAACTGGCTGTTGGTTTGTTAAAGAACAATTATACCGAATGGTCACGGCCCATCACCTTTGAGCCCATAAATGAACCCGCCTGGCAGCTGTTGGATAGTACTCTCATGTTGCCCAACTTGGCTGATTTCCATTTAAAAATATGGCAAAAGGCAAAAGACACTAGTCTTCACACCTTGATTGGAGGTCCCTGCTCTTCGGGAGCTAATTATTACTACAATAACTATCAACAGTTTTTAAAGTTGGGCAAATTCATAGATTTGACACAAGGCAAACTCGATTTTTACTCTTTTCATGTTTACGATTCATATAATTGGGATTCAATTCAAAACAAGCTAACCGTTAATATAAATTCGGGACTGCCATTGGAAGGTGTTTTGGATGCATTGTCAAGTTGGGGAAGAAATAAGTATAATAAAGATTTTAAGTTTGCCAGTACCGAGCATGGTGGACAAATTTCGGATGTAAAATGCAGAAAAAATTATGCAAAATATCTGATTGGTTCTGGTTCAGGATTCGCCTACGATATGAAAGCCCGTTCGGTGGCAGATTATATGTGTGTGAGCAGTGCAATTGCCAGTACCATGGTGTTTATGAATCATCCTCAAACAGTAATTAAAGTGGATCCATTTATCGGATTGGAATCTTATGCATGGGATCCAACCTATCATGCTTCTTTGCTTGTAGCTAATAATTATACCGATAAAACAAATTGGTATGAAACCGATAAGATTAATTTTTATAAGTTTTTTAAAGATATTAGAGGACGGAGAGTTTATTCCGATTGCACAAGTCCAGATATTCAGCAACAGACCTATGTGGATGGAAAAAAGCTGATTATTGTCCTGAATAACCTCTCGGATAGTGCCGAAACATTAACGCTGAATTACCCTCTAAACAATATCGATTCCATAAAAATTCGACGAGTTGGAAGGAATACTGATTTTACTTCGGCTTATTCAGAAATGTTGGCCTCAAATACAACCAATTTTCAGCTGAACGCCAGAGAAGCAGTTGTGACATTTGTCCATTACAAAAGCGTAATTACAGAAACAAAAGCTACCAATGAAGTACCCTATTATGCCTCGCAAATGTGTAAGCAATTCTCAACCAGTGCTACCTTTACCGTAAATGTTTCTTCACTATCCAACATTGACTACGCCTATTTACGCATTGGGGTAAGTCGCGTGGTGGGTACCAATCGCAATTTAGTTGTTACTCTTAATGGAACTAAACTGATTGTGCCCATGGAAAAATGTGCTTCAAGGTTAGAATACTCTGGAGGTTATGGAAGCACGAAAATTATTGCTGTAAATAAGGCATTGTTGACAAGCAATAATACCATCGTATGTTCTTTTGATGATGGGAAAATGGGTGGAATTGGTGCTGTAACCTTGATAGTAGGTGTGAATCAAGTATTAACGACAGTTTCAGAAATTGGGTTAACAGAAAGCCCCCAATTAAAGATTTATCCCAATCCTGTAATTTCCGAAGCAACAATTTCTTTTACCTTGCAACAAGCTTCGAATATTTCGCTCAAAATCTATTCGGCTAATGGTGAAGAAGTTTTTTCAGGCGCCAATTGTTTTTTGAAAACAGGGAAACATAATTATGTCATTGATACAAAATGCTTTTGTAAAGGATTGTATGTGTGCAAACTTTATACTGACAATGACATATTTACAAAAAAAATGCTTGTTAACTAATTGTCCAAGTAAATATATTGACATAATCACCAATTATCACCATTAAAATATACATTCCATCTCATGAAAACAAAATTCACTCTTTTTGTCATTTTGCTATTTTGCATTGTATTTGATACTCCTGCACAGCTCTTTAAAAAAGGTGACCGTGTATGCTTTGTTGGAAACAGCATTACGCATGCCGGTGAATTTCACCACAATATCCTACAATACTACGTTACCCGCTTTCCCGAAAGTCCGGTTGCGTTTTACAATTGCGGCATTTCGGGAGATGTAACAGGAGGCGTTTTGAATCGCTTGGAAAGTGATGTGCTGGTTCACAAACCCACTCATGCCGTGATTATGATTGGGATGAATGATGTGATGAGATATCTCTATGGTTCAGCCATAACTCTTAGTGCTGACACATTAAAAAAACGCGAAAATTCTTTGGTAGTATATCGAAAAAATCTGGATAGTATCGTGCGTATCCTAATTGATAAAAAAGTCAGTGTTATTCTGCAAAAACCTTCGATATTCGACCAGACAGCTAAAATAGCAAGACCCAATAATTTAGGGGTTAATGACGCACTGAAGACATGTGCCGATTACATGCAAACACTGGCCGATAAATACAAATTGCAAACCGTTGATTATTGGTCGATTATGACTGAGATTAATAAAACGATTCAACAAAAAGACTCTTCGGCAACTGTAGTAGGTGCAGACCGTATTCATCCGGGTGCTACTGGTAATTTGATAATGGCGTATCAATTTCTGAGAACAACAAAATCACCTACCTATATATCAAAAATTGCAGTTGCCAAAAATGCAATGAAAGGCAAATCAGCATCCGCCAATTGTACTGTTACTAAATTGAAATACAATGCTAAAGGCGTCGAATTTATATGTAAGGAAAACGCTTTGCCATTCACATTTAGCGAATCGCAAAAAACAGGCCTTTCGTTGGTTCCAATCATGCAAGAACTAAATCAGGAAATTCTTCAAGTTAGCGATCTTACTTTTGGAAACTACGAGTTGAGAATAGACAGCACTTTAATAGGCATATTTTCAAGTGAAGAATTGCTGCAGGGGGTTAATTTGGCTTCCCTCATCAAAACACCCCAATATCGCCAGTCGGAAACCGTGAAAAAAGAATTGACCAAATTGTGGGAAAATGAAGCTAAATTGCGAACCATAAGTTATATGGATATAAAGTATTTAAATGACTTTAAAAACAAATCAGATTTAAATTTAAGTGTAGCTTATCTTGACTCTTTGTTTACCGCCAAATTTCCTACTAATACTTATCTAAAAACACAAATGCAAAAGTATAAAGTAGTTAAACCCAATGCAAAAATGCTAGAAAAAGAGGCGGATGAACTACGTTCAAGAGTTTATCAATTGGCACAACCGGTTTCACATCGTTTTATGTTAGTTTCTAAAGAGCGATAAAAAACAATTGATTTAATGAAAAATAAAACTTTTTATATTCTGTCGTTGATTCTATTGCCTACCATTTTATTGGCTGGAAACAATTCCCTAAAAAACGACAATTTATGCCTTTGGTATGATAAGCCGGCTAAAGTATGGGAAGAGGCCTTGCCATTGGGAAATGGAAGTCTCGGGGCTATGGTGATGGGTGGAATTCGTACGGAACGCATCTATTTGAACGAATCAAGTGTGTGGTCGGGACAATACCATTTTACGGAAAACAAAGAAATGGTTGCGAAAATACCAGAGATTAGAACGGCACTATTCGAGGGTAATTTTGCAAAGGCAGATTCATTGACCACCAAATACTGTACCACCAAAAATGATCCACGTTATGGTAGTTATCAACCTCTGGGCGATTTATGGTTGTCGTTCAACAATATACAAGACTCTGTTTTATCATACAAAAGAGTTCTTGATTTAAGTAACGCTACTTCCTCAGTAGAATTTAAAACAAAAACTGCTACATATCGAAGAGACATGTTTATCAGTGCTGTAGACAAGGTATTTTTGATAAAGCTTACCAGCAGTAAAAAGAATAATCTGAGTTTCAGTATAGCCCTGAATCGCGAAAAGGGGGCTGTTTCATCTATTCAAGGCTTTGATGGAATCATACTTGACGGTACCTGTGAATTTGGTGGTGCCACTTTTCATGCACAAACGAAGGTTATAGCCAAGGGGGGTAAATTAACAACCAAAGATGGAAAGATAGTGGTAAGCAATGCCGATGAGGTTTTGATATATTTGTCAGCCAATACCGATTTCTGGAAAAAGGATCCGATAAAGCAAAGTGCTGAAATACTTAGCAAAGCATCCGATAAAGGGTTTAGTAGAATATTGCAGGATCATGTAAAAGACTATCAGCAATATTTCAATAGGGTAACATTAAAATTGGGAGAAAATGCAAATCCACAATTATCGACAGTTGAACGCATCAAAGCTATAAATAATAATGTTGACCCCAATCTTACGGCAATTCTGTTTCAATACGGCAGGTATTTGCTTATTTCAAGTTCACATCCGGGAGGTTTACCTGCTAATTTGCAAGGTATTTGGAATAAAGATTTCAAACCAGCTTGGTTTTGCGATTTCACGGTGAATATTAATTTCCAGATGAATTATTGGCCGGCAGAAGTTTGTAATTTATCGGAACTAACTCAGCCCATGTTCGAGCAAATGGAACGCATGTATCCAGCGGGCAAGAAATCAGGAAAGGAGCGATACGGTTGTAATGGATGGGAGATGTGCATACGAAGCACGCCTTGGGGGATTAATGAATTACGTGGACAATCTTCTCTTTTGTTTCAGGAGTCGGCAGCCTGGCTTTGCACCCATATTTGGGAACATTATCAATTCACGGGCGATAAAGAGTTTCTAGGGAAATATTATCCCTTAATGCGTGATGCAGCTTTGTTTTACAATGATTTTCTAGTTGCACATCCTACGCTAGGTTACCTTGTAGCGGGTCCAACTACCTCGCCAGAAAATATGTATTATGGTAAAGATGGAAAAAAATATTCAGTAACCATGGGCTCTACCATGAGTACACAAATTGTAAATGATATATTTTCAATATGTGATGCTTCTGCCAAAATATTAGAAGTTGACGAAGCATTTCGAAAACAAATTTTGGATAAGAAATCCAAGCTTTTGCCTATGCGTATTGGAAGTAAAGGTCAGTTGCTGGAATGGATAGAAGAATATGCTGAAGTGGATCCACAACACCGTCATACTTCGCACCTTTATGGCTTATTTCCCAGCAATCAAATCAACAACGCACATCCTGAGTTGATGAATGCTGCCAGAAAAACCTTGGAAATTCGAGGTGATGGAGGAACCGGATGGGGTATTGCTTGGAAAATTCTATTTTGGGCACGTCTACAAGATGGAGAGCATGCCAATAAAATGATACAGAGATTTTTCAACTTAAAAACTGCATTAAAGACGGACTATGGTAATGCAGGAGGAATTTATCCAAACATGTTTTGTTGTCACCCACCCTTTCAGATTGATGGAAACTTTGGAATAACGGCAGGTATTGCCGAAATGCTGCTTCAAAGTCAAGGTGGTGAAATTGTATTGTTGCCAGCTATGCCTACATCTTGGAAAAATGGTGAAGTAAATGGACTTCGGGCAAGAGGTGGTATAACCGTTTCAATTCGTTGGCAAGAATGTAAGTTAAAGGAAGTAACACTTATAGCCGACAAAACAGGAAAGTATTCAATTCGCTACGGAAATGCAAAAAAGGCGATTAATCTTATTACGAACAAACAAAAAACGATGAAATTGACAGATTTCAATTCTATTTAACATAAAACACAACTACCAAATGAAGACAAGACAAATTTTCAATTCTCTATTTTTAGTTGTTTTATTCCCACTCACACTGTTTGCGCAAGTTCCTGTAAATAAAGGTTATGTGCTTCTTTACGAAGAAAAGTTTGATGGTGATAAATTGAACGAGAACGACTGGAAATATCGAACCGACTGGCGAAAAGGCGGTAATCTGAACGGTTACAATCGCAAAGAGAACGTTTCGGTATCAGATGGAGCATTGCATATAGCGGCCAGATACGAAATGGTAGATGGACAAATGCAATATACCGGCGGTGGGATTATAAGCAAGCACCAATTTGGTTACGGCTATTATGAATCACTGTCACGTCCGTTTATGGATGGAAAAGGAGTACACACCTCCTTTTGGCAGGCGGGTGGAAGCATTTCGAATAATAATATTTTCGAAATTGATTCCTACGAAATTGATTCCAAAACGAGTGTGGGATGTAATAATTTGTATATACACTTTGCTCCCAAGAAATATGGCGGATATGTGCCATGGCCACATAGAGCGAATGTTCCCTTTAAATTGATGGAAGGCGGATGGCTTTTGGATGCCTATGAATACACCCCCGAAGGAGTGATATTTTATGACAATGGTGTGGAAGTGGCACGTGCTGAGTGGAATGAACTTACTGCAGCACAGGCAGTTTGGCTAACCGCTTTGAACGGTACAGGCAAAGTTGATGTGGATAAACTTCCGGGCGAATCCACCTTCAAGTATTTCAGATATTATGCCAAAGACTATCCTGGAATCAATATTTTGCCCAATGGAGATTTTGAATACAATCAGGACAAAACCAATCCAAACAAACCGGTGGCATGGGCAACAAAAGGAACAGAAAAAGCAACACTTATTGTAAAAGGCGATGCCGTGCGAAACGAATATAAATTACGACAAGGTTTTGAAACCGCTTATGAAGTGACTTCTACTCAAAAACTGGAATACATTATGAATGGTAACTACGAACTGACGGCCATGGTAAAAAGCTCGGGCGGACAAATCAATGCACAAATAAAAGTAAGTGATTTCGGTGGAAAAGAAATTGCTTTTGATTTGAAACGCAATGAGAAGTGGACTAAAATCACCATTTCTAATATAAAAGTAAGTAATAACACCGTTACAATTACTATCACGTCAAAAGGTGATGGTGGAGAATGGTTGGAAATCGACGATGTCAACTTTATGAAACCAGCTTTACCCGGTCAGGTCGTGAAAAAACAGGAACCACTGGTATTGGTAGGAGACCCTATCTGGAAACTGGCAATGGGAAGTCCTATTAATTTCAAAGGCGATGAAAAATTCTATTTTTTTGATAGATGTGTCGGTCGTGGCGATGCTATGTCGGTAGATTTTACGGTAAATGCAGCCGAAAAGGCAAACATGACTCCGGTTATTAGAATGCCAAAAACCGGTAATGCGGGCTGGGCAGTTCAATTGACCAATAAAGGCGGTGTATTGTTTAGAATAGGAAGTGTAACCGATAATTTTGTAGTTGCTGCAGAAAATGCTTATACTGAAGGCAAGGATTCAAGAATAAGCTGTACATTTAATAAAGGCACAGCCAATATTTATGCCAATGGAAAATTATTAAAAACCGAAACAGGAATAACCAAGATGACCAACGATTCGACCGCCGCCGGCAGATTAGGTTGTGTGGATGGCGGTTTTGAAGCCGTAGGAGATGTTATGGTTCAGCTCACCCCTGCCGAAAAAGAATCGGCCAAGATGAAAAGATTCAGGGGAACTTTAAGTAAGATAAAAGTTTACAACAGAGAAATTCATGAAAAAGGAAGCAATTGTGAATGAGCAATTATTGGCAGATTGGCAAAACTTCTGTAAGCAAATGCCATCTCCATGCAATCAAGCAGAACGAAAAAAAGTAAAAGGACTGTTGGAATGAATGACTGCAAGTTACCGCATAAAACAGTTAGGTCTAACCTATTAGGTATGCATGGGAGGGAATTCCCGAAGTGACTCTTTTCGATGTGAAAGGATTACCGGCATCACCTTTTAGATCAGATGTGTGGTAATAATCTTCAACTGTTTCTTTGAACCTGTTTCATACTATTAACTATTAAACAATAATAAATAACACGAACAAATGAAAAAACTTATGTCATTCTGCATAATGGGAGGAACATTAGCTACTTCTTCTTTATTTTCGCAAGAAAACCCAAACATTATTGTCATTTTGGCTGATGATATGGGCTGGGGAGATGCTGGTTGTTATGGCGGAAAAATGATACCAACTCCTAATATTGACCGTTTGGCAAAAGAGGGTGTTCGTTGTACAAATGGGTACGTAACTGCTCCAATTTCAGGTCCTTCAAGGTATGGGATATTAACCGGAGCCTATCAGCAACGATTTGGTATACAGGACAACACTGATGCTTGGGCTGAAATTCCAGGCATTTCGGATCGTATTCCTGTATCACAGAAATTACTACATGAAACGCTAAAACAAGGAGGCTATCGAACTGCTATTTTCGGAAAATATAACCTTCCGGGTTATCCAAAAACTACTTTCGACGAAACGTATTCCGTTATGCATTTTGGCGGAGAATACTTTCCGGATTCAAAAGGTCATTACAAGGGGGTGGATGAGCCTAAAGCTATTGGTGATGCAAAACGAATTCTTTGGGGACCAGAACGCCCCGGTGATGAATACCTGACCGATAGAATTGGTCGACAAGCTATCGAGTTTATTGGCAAAAATAAAACAAATCCGTTTTTTATGTATGTTGGTTTTAATGCGCCACATTCACCTATGCAGGCTAAAATAGAACATCAGCAAATGGTTAGCCATTTACAAAATGAAGCTTTGCAATATTATGCAGCCATGTTGTTTTCAATGGATGAGAATGTGGGTAGAATATTGAAAGAACTCGATAAACAAAAATTATCCCAGAATACGCTGATTATTTTCCTAAGCGATAATGGTCCCACGTTGGGATATACGGTTGATTGGCCAAAAGAATGGCCGAAGGTATTGCTCGGAAGCGCAGGAAATTTATCGGGTCATAAAGGGCAACTTCTTGAAGGTGGTATTCGAGAACCCTTTATTATTCGTTGGTCGGGGAAACTCAAAGCAGGAATGGTTTATGACAAACCGGTCTCGTCACTGGATATTTATCCTACTGCTTGTGCTGCTGCAAATGTAAATATTTCAAAAGCTGTAAAAATTGATGGTGTGAATTTATTGCCATTTCTTCAAAATAAAACAATTGAAGAGCCTCACAAACAATTGTTTTGGTATCTAAACGAAAATGGAGCAGTTCGAAGCGGTAAATGGAAACTAATTGTGAATAAAGACAAAGTAAAACTTTTCAATTTAGAAGTAGACGAGGCTGAAAAGAATGATCTTTCGAAAAAAGAAGTAATTGTGAAAGAGCAATTATTGGCAGATTGGCAAAACTTCTGTAAGCAAATGCCATCTCCATGCAATCAAGCAGAACGAAAAAAAGTAAAAGGACTGTTGGAATGAATG
>CAIKVR010000263.1 GCA_903830915.1 uncultured Bacteroidales bacterium | reverse complement strand
AGCATGGTATCACCCATGCGAACCATAACAGATCCATCGGCCTGTTTAGCCAATTTTCCTGTTTCAATAGAAATGGTACGTCCATCACCCAATGTGATAGTTTTTGTAACTACATTCATAAAATTACATTATTGTTTTTATACATCTAAATTTCGGGCGCAAAGATACAAACTTTTTTCTACAATTATACAAAAGTAGTTGTAAGTTAGTGGGTTTTGTCGTATGGAAAGAAGAAATATTCCAAATTTCAAATAATTTAATCTGTCATTTTTCTGCCATTCTGTCACTCCTTTCCCCTTGGCACTTTTTTTGAATAGAAAACGCCGGGTAAATGACAAGTCGGAGTACGACTTAAAGTCTTGCCCCTACTAATCGGCTAAACAAACAAATAACTTAACATATAAAACATACTAAAACGAACAAACAATGAGTAAAGGAAACATTGGGGTAACGAGTGCTAACATCTTCCCCGTTATCAAGAAATTTTTGTACAGCGATCACGAGATTTTTCTGCGTGAATTAGTGTCGAATGCCGTGGATGCTACCCAAAAACTGAAAACGTTGACGTCGGTTGGCGAATACAAAGGCGAACTGGGCGATTTGACTGTGCGTGTGGCAGTGGATAAGAAGAAAGGTACGCTGACTATTTCCGACAATGGAATTGGTATGACTGCCGAAGAAATTGAAAAATATATCAACCAGATTGCTTTCAGTGGTGCTGAAGAGTTTCTGGAAAAATACAAGGATGATGCAAGTGCTATTATCGGTCATTTCGGGCTTGGATTCTATTCGTCGTTTATGGTTTCCAAAAAAGTGGAAATCTTCACCCAATCCTATAAAGAAGGCACTACGGCTCAGCACTGGTCGTGCAAAGGTGACCCTGAATACACACTCGAAGACACCATCAAAGCAAATCGTGGAACAGATATCGTACTTCATATCGACGACGACAACAAAGATTTTCTGGAAGAATCGAAAATTCAGGAATTGCTGACCAAATACTGCAAATTCCTTCCGATCGAAATCGCTTTCGGCAAGAAAAAAGAGTGGAAAGATGGCAAGAACGTAGAAACCGACGAGGATAACATTATCAACAATACCAATCCTGCATGGACACGTAAACCTGCCGATTTGACAGACGAAGATTATACCAAATTCTACCACGAATTGAACCCAATGGGCGAAGACCCTTTGTTTCATATTCATCTAAATGTGGATTATCCGTTCAACCTCACCGGTATTCTTTATTTCCCGAAAATCAAGAATAATATCGATATGCAACGCAACAAAATTCAGCTGTACTGCAATCAGGTGTATGTTACCGATCACGTTGAAAACATTGTGCCCGAGTACCTGACATTGCTTCACGGAGTTATCGACTCACCCGATATTCCGCTGAATGTATCGCGCAGTTACCTGCAAAGCGATGCCAATGTAAAGAAGATATCAAGTCATATTACAAAAAAAGTGGCTGACAGACTGGCAGAAATTTTCAAAGCCGACCGCACTGCTTTCGAAGAAAAATGGGATAATCTGAAAGTATTTATTCAATACGGAATGCTCAGCGATGAGAAATTTTACGAACGTGGTGAAAAATTTGCGCTGCTGAAAAACATTGATGGCAAATACTTTACTTTCGAAGAATATAAAACGCTGGTGGGCGAAAACCAAAAAGACAAAAACGGTGACCTTATTTACCTGTATGCCAACAATTCAGACGAACAATACAGCTACATTCAACATGCCAAAGACAAAGGATATGATGTACTGATTATGGACGGACAATTGGACGTACATGTGGTAAGTCAGTTGGAACAGAAGTTTGAGAAAACCCGTTTCGTGCGTGTGGATAGCGATGTGATTGACAAAATCATCGTGAAAGACGATGCTGCTCAAGTGTCACTCACCGATGAGCAACGCGATGCGCTGGTTACTGTTTTTGACTCACAGATTCCCGCTTTGGATAAAACCAACTTTATTGTAACTTTTGAACAATTAGCACCAACTTCAAACCCTGTTTTTGTAACTCAAAACGAGTTTATGCGCCGCATGAAAGAAATGTCGGCATTGCAGGGCGGCATGATGAGTTTTTATGGCGAAATGCCTGATAGCTACAATTTGGTGGTAAATACCGCTCATCCGGTGATTGAAAAATTACTGGCCGATGAAGAAACCGCATGTGGACAGGCAATTGCACCTTATGTAAATGAACTGGCTCTTGCTGAAAGCGAAAAAGCAGTTTTGAAAGATAATCAGAAAGGTAAGAAAGACGAAGAAATTCCTGCTGTCGAAAAAGCACAGGTCGAAGAGCTGGAAAAACAAATTCAGGAGCTGACCGATAAAAAGAAAGCCGTTTTGAAATCATTTGCAAACGACAATAAACAGGTTCGTCAGTTGATTGATTTGGCACTGCTGGCAAACAATATGCTGAAAGGTGAAGCGTTGGCTAACTTTGTGAAACGAAGTGTGGAATTGCTTTAATCTGAAATACTAAAAATAGGCGAAACTCGATGAGTTACATCGTCAAATATACTCGCCTTACTTGGCGCATCAAAAAAAGGTTTCACATTAAAGTGAAACCTTTTTTGATTTTATTAATTTACCGGACCTTATTCAAGTATTTCATTATCGTGCATCTCTCTCATAAAAGTAACTAAATCATTTTT
>CAIKVR010000262.1 GCA_903830915.1 uncultured Bacteroidales bacterium | reverse complement strand
TCAAAAAATGAGGATTTACGTTATAGAAGAATGATTAAGAAATGGTTTCAGGATGAAAAAAGGTTTATTGATGAAATTAAGCCATTGATTAAAAATGATAACCTGAGTATATCAGAAAAAAATGACAAGAAAGAAATAGAACTCCTAAAGACACCTCTGTCACATTCGTATATTGCGCTTATATGTTTCTATCAGGGCATCAGCGTAAGCAATAGAAATGGAAAATCAGTTTTAGATAAATTCGGAGGTGAAGGAAAACCCAAAAAACTGATTGAAAAATACAATCAATTTCTTATTCGGGACTATCGGATTTATGGACCTGGTTCTCGAAATGAAAATTCAAATAGACTTGACCTTGCAAGACAGAAACTTTTTATTGAAGTAATCAAATATTTGCAATTAAATGATTTAAATTCGTCTGAAGCTGAAAAAGACCTGCTGGAATTACAGAAATACTTATGAATATTAGAAAATAAATATTTTTTACCCCGACTTGCACCGACTTACCCCGACTTACCCCAAGTTGGGGTTTTTTATTGTCCAATTTTGCAGCACGAAACAAACAGTATACCGGCCGGCTACTGGGAGTTCAAAATTCAAAAAAAAAACAATTCAAATTATGGAAACAAAATTTCAACCAACAAACGAAACTCCTTTAGCTGCATTATCAATTGGCCAGTTCAAAGAACTATTAAACGGAATGATTAAACCAATGCCGGTTCAACTTCCTAAGAACAATGAAGACTTTCCGGAAACCTTTGGCAAAGCTATTTGCAGTGAACTGACCGGATATGCTGTAAACACAATCAGTAAAATGATTTGTGAAAGGAAAATTCCTTTCTACAAGAAAAATGCAAAGGTTATTTTCAAACGGGAAGAAATCAAGGAGTGGCTGTTGTCGAATCGGGTTCAGACTTCTGAAGAATATATCGAACAGAAAGAAAACGAACTCTATAATAGAAGGAGAAAATAACTATGATCTACTATGACAGTCACGAGGTCAATGCACTTCGAAAACTGATTGAGGGCAAAAGAAAGTATCTTCCGGCTATCAAGAGTGAGTTTTCCTATCAGCAAACTCAAAAAGAAATTCTTTTTCTTGAAAATGATATTCTGCCGATAGTATTACGAAATACCAATATCATTCATGCTGAATTCGGGAAATATGCAATTCGAGGATTTGATACCGCTTTAAAATATCGCTGTAACGGGCTCTTGCTGTATCAGCCGATTGACGAGCAGTATTCAGATCACCCGATTATTGGGATTCTCAATCTACGAGGGAATCAAGCCTTTGGAACTTTTGGAGCTATAAACATCTTTGTGGACAATATGGATGGTATGGGTGCCAAGGTTGAACCGATTAATTTACTTCTAAACGATCTTATGTAATGGAAACTACTTTTAATTTTGAACCGGAACAAACTGAATTATCTAAATTCCATGTTCATGCTAATGATATTATCCCTATGAATGAAGCTGTTATTAGTCAGGGCGATATCCGCCTTTTTTCTATCGGTGATATTAGTGTTATTACCGGGCAACCCAAAAGCAGAAAAACATTTTTGGTCAGTGGACTTATTGCAGCCTATTTGTCTAAAGATGGTTATATGGGATTATCCAGCTCAATTGAAGGCAATGTGCTGTTTATAGATACAGAACAGAGCCGTCCGCATGTATTGATTGTGTCAAGACGTATTTTTCGGATACTAAACTGGGACTTCGAAGATAAGCATTATGATCAATTGCGCATACTTTCTTTGCGCGAATTAGGGGCTCAAGAGAGACTAAAAGTGACAGAAAAAGCGATTAATGAATATCGCCCTAAACTGGTCATTCTTGATGGATTTGCAGATTTGCTACGTGATACTAATTCGCTGGATGAAAGCACCCAAAGGGTGTCTGACTTAATGCGGATTAGCTCTGAATACAAATGCCATATTTGCTCCGTGGTTCATACTAATCCGAATAGTGAGAAAATGCGTGGTCATGTTGGGAGTGAATTGCAACGGAAAGCGGAAAGTGTATTGCTTGTTACCAAAGCAGATGAAATTACGACTGTATCACCTCAATTTTGCAGAAACTTAGAGTTTAAGAAACTCAGTTTCAGAATTGACAATAATGGTTTGCCGGTGGCAT
>CAIKVR010000261.1 GCA_903830915.1 uncultured Bacteroidales bacterium | reverse complement strand
TTTGTAAGTGCAAATGCCAATACAATTCGATTCAATGGCGGATCTTCTAACAATACAGTTAAGTATTGTACTATTAGTGGTTCATCCACTACGAATGGCATGGCGACTATCTTCTTTGGGGCTGGTGCAACAACAGTTGGTAATAGCAACAATACTATAAGTAATAACCTGATAACCAATGCCGGCGGTAACAGACCCTACATGTCTATTTATTCGTTTGGTGCAACATCACAAATCAACAACAATAACACAATTAGTAACAATGAATTTGCTGATTGTATGTCTCCTACGACTTATTCAACAATCTTACGTATTTATAATTTTAGTACCAACTGGACTGTCTCGGGAAATAGTTTTTACGAAACTACCCCATTTGCTCCAATTGATAGTTATGCTTGTACCGTCATAGCTGCTGCTGGAACTCCTTGCACTGGACATACTATTTCGGGCAACTTTATTGGAGGTTCGGCTGCAAATTGTAGCGGTACCTTAACAAAAACGGCAGATAATGATAATGCTTTCACAGCTATCTTTATTAGTGTTGGGATTACACCTATAAGCACTGTAAGTAATAATACCATTAAAAACATAAATTGGAGTGATCCTGGTTATGCCAGAGCCGATTGTGCTTGTATTAGTTTTACTGGAGCCGGAAACATAACCGGTAATACAATTGGAGCAAGTACTGGTACGGGGTCTATTACAGTTACAACTCCAGTTGCAGGCAATTGGTTCCAAACAATAGCTTTAACTGCTTCTACAGGAGGAACCATTTCTGCCGACAACAATACAATTGGTTCTATAACAGCCAAAGACGGTTCTCCTAATTTATTTTCATTTTACACTAATGGAACTGGAACCACATCCATTACCAACAATAACATGGGTAGTACAACCACAGCTAACAGTATATACGCAGATGCTATTAACGCTAGTGGTTTAACATATGGTAATATTAGACTCAATTCTACCGGTGCTAATATTGTAACTGGAAACACTATGTGCAATATTAGTAACGGAAGTGGAACTGGTTCTGGTGTGCTTTATGGAATATTGGTACAAGCTGGTACAAATACTGTTTCTGGTAATTTTATCTCAAAATTAACAGCTCCAAATAGTGGCGCTGTTAGTAATTATGTAAAAATATATGGTATTAATATTACAGGTAGTGCAGCTTCTGTAGCTTCTAACTACTACAACAATATAATAACCATGTACGAAAATAAATTGCTCCAGTATTACGGTATATGTGAAGCTAACACACTTAGTACTGCTACTACCAATATATTTTTCAATACGATATATATTGGTGGTACTGAAACAGGTTATTCACAATCTTTCTGTATTAACAGTGCTAATACCGGAACTTATGTTAAGAATATTCAAAATAACATATTAGTCAATACCCGTTCAACTGCCGGTACAGGCACTTGGGTTGCAAATTACGCCCTTTTCGCAACTACAGGTAGAACTACTACAGGAGCTTCATTTACCTGCGATTATAATGATTACTATACATCAGGTACTGCCACCAAATTAGGAAATTATGCAGCAACAGACATAACTGCTTTACCTATCGTAACGGGAAAAACAGGAAATGATGCAAACAGTAAAAATATTAACCCAACATTTTACAATGCAGGTGGTACTTTAGCATCAGATTATCAACCAAGTGGGTTGTTATCTTTGCCGGGCTCTGCAATTGCTGGTATTACAACTGATTATAGTAATACTCCAAGAGGTGGAACACCAAGAATGGGTGCGTTAGAATATGGTTTTTATACAAAGTTGAATAATATTGAATCATTAACTAATACTCGTATTATCAGCAACTCAGTAGGTATAGCAGTTCCTTTAACTGGTGAGTCAAACATTGAACTTTATACTATCAATGGTTTACTAATCGAAAAAACAAAGGCTAATGGAATGTACACACGCGCTTTAACCAACGGAATGTACATTATCAGTATTGATGGCAATGTGACTAAATTTATCAAATAACAACTCTCTGTTTTAAAAACACAACCGATTTATTACAAATTAAATCGGTTGTGCTTACTCTTCTTCTCTTTTCCATATCTATCGCTGTTTAAAAATCAACCCAAATGAAAAACAACATTCTTTTATATCATTTGTCTTTCTTATTGCTGCTTAGTGTTTTTACTTTTCAGTCCTGCACTCAAAAAGAAGAATTGAAATTAGACTCGCCGCAGTTAATAATGTATACTCCAACAAGTGCCATTGAAGGACTTTCCATGAAATTTGTTTGGACAACATTACCCAATTCCAACTACATCGTCCAGATAAGTTACGATAATTTTGTGAGTAATATTGATACTTTGGTAATGAATAAAGATACAGCAACAGTTTCAGTAACCGGACTTAACAGCAATACTACCCTCTATGCAAGAATAAAAGGGGTAAGCAAAGAAGGAAGCGCCAATTATGCTGATTTCAAAACGTCCAATATTTTTTTATTGGAGAATGTATTCTCAAATCAGACAGCCAATATTGTAAACACAGGAGATATTACTGCAACGAGTATCAAATTATCATGGCTGGCTGACAGACACGTAACTTCTATCATAAAAACCAATGGAAGTATGAGTGATACCACACAACTGAGTACCGCTGACTTAACTGCAAAAAACAAAACATTTACTGACCTTTTGGCAAATACGAATTATACTTTTAAGATAATGAAAAATAATATTTTGAGAGGAACTGTTAGCGCAAGCACAAAAGCGAATTAAAATTTTCATCTACAGATACATCTC
>CAIKVR010000260.1 GCA_903830915.1 uncultured Bacteroidales bacterium | reverse complement strand
TTAAATGATAATTTTTATAATAATAAAGAGTTAATAATTTGCTTACTGTTTACTGTTTACTGCTTACTGTTTACTGCTTTCAAAACTACTCCCTTGTTTTTCCGTCCATCCACTTTCATGATGATTGGCTTTTCAAAATGCACATGTCGAATAAATTCCGACTCATAATCAGCCGGTTGGGCATTCAGATAGTCCGTGTCGTATGTTCCTTCACCCAAAAATGGATTAATGGTGAAATATGCCACACCAAATGAAGTCAGATTTTGGAAAAAATGAGTTCCCTGACTTGGGTCAACTCGATAATTGGCCAACCCCGATTCTACAATCAATCGTGCATTGCTAATATTCGACCACTTTACAGGAATTCCTAGCCAAGGATCAGCTGACCCCCACCGCCCAGGACCTACAAGTATATAAAATCGGTTTTCATCAATAAGTCGGAGATTTATTTTCTCAATTTCCGAAGCAATCAGCTGATTCTTAGACGCATTGAAAGCTTCGGGTTTTACATAAACCAAATCGAACAAATCAGTGCTTACTCCGTGTCCCAAAGCACTTTTTGAAGTAATTATAGTATTTTCTTCAGAAATTTGGCCAATATCTTCGTTTATCATTTCTTTATTATCCACAATTGGTCGGATTTGCAGCAAATAAAACGAATGTTGCCTGGCAATTGAGTAATCCAGATTGACAGCAAATTCAATTTCTATCGGCCGTCCCATTTCAGTTTGTGCAATTTTTAGCACTTCCTTTAAAATATCCGCCAATGGAAAAACAGTATGTTTCAAGACATTGGCAAATGTAATAAGTTTTCTTCCACCCTCGTACAAACTATCATGAATTACCCTGTTTTGCATGTCGTAAGTTGAAGCAATATAGCGTAATGTTCCATCTTTCTCTGCTTCCGATACCGGTAATCTAATTAAATTAAATCCATCATCAACTTGTGGTACAAATGTAGTCTGACTTAAATCCAATGCGTTGAAATGTGTCTGAGTTTCGCGGAGAGCTAATTCAGGAGTGCTGGTTTGCAATACATTTTGCGGATATGCTGGACAAAAACGCAAACTTGCTCCACCATCCATAATGTATTTGCCTAGACCCATAGCAATACTTACAATTCCATCTTCCGATTTTTCAGCACCAATCGGATAATAATTCAGTGACCGTGCCACACCCGAAAATGAAGGATAATAGCGTGTTCCGTAACTGTTTCCGCAAATTTCTTGAAGTACAATTGCCATTTTCTCCTCATCAATCACATTCTTTGTTGCCGTCATGTAAGCTTTACTGTCACGATAAAATACCGAAGCATACACTGCTTTTATGGCTTCTGTAATCATTAGCAGCATTTGCGTTTTACTTTCGGCATTAAAGGGCACCATGTAGGTGGAATAAATTCCGGCAAATGGTTGATAATGTGAGTCTTCCAACAAACTTGAGGAACGCACCGCAACCGGCGCACTGGTAGCTCCAATAAAGGTATGAAGGTCAGCAATAAGGCGTTTGGGTATTCGTGCTTTCAGAAAATGATTAAGAATATCAGCATCGTCCATATCCGATAATGCCAGTGGATAAAGCTGATTGATTTCCATAAATTCCGTAAAAATGTCGGTACAAAGTACTACCGTTTTTGGAATCATAATTTGAGTGTTTTCAAAATTCTCGAAGCTCTGATTGCGTTTTATCATGGCATCAATAAATGCCAGACCACGACCTTTTCCACCAAGTGATCCTTCTCCAATTCTGGCAAAATTGGAGTACTGGTCAAATCTATCGCGCTGAAAAACAGCTACAACACCCCTGTTCTTAACCTTTCGGTACTGGACAATAGCATCAAAAATCACTTCCCGTACTTTTCCCATGTTGGTTGACATTAGGCTTTCCACACTGATGTTTTTCAAAAACTCAGCTAATGGAAACATAGCGCGGGAATATAGCCATCGGGAAATATTATTTCGTGAAACATGATAAAATAAGGATTCATCACTGACAGCAAAGAGATTTTCCTGAAGTCCTTTTAGGTTTTGCACGCGCGCTTCTTCTACTCCTGTACTGGGATTGATAAACACAAAGTCGCCAAAACCGAAGTTTTTTGCAATTTTTTCACGCAAATCGAGCAGTAAAGTTTTTGACATTTTGTGTAAAAACGCTGCTTTCACATTTTCAGTAGCTTTATGATTTGTTTCTTCAGTAGAAATACAAATTAACGGAATATGTTTATCATTTTTACGAATTTCTGCACACAAATTAATACCTGCCTGCTTATTTTTCAATCCATGCTGCATATAACTCACATCAGTAATCACTCCCAGCATATTCTGATGATATTTCTCATAAATAGCCATTCCTTCTTCATACGAGCGGGCGAGCAAAATTTTCGGCCGGCCACGCATCCTGAGCATCTGTTCGTGCTCATTCAGTGCTTCGGTCATAAACGAGCGGCTTTGCTTAAACACGTATTTATACAGGTGCGGTACAATAGACGAATACCAACGGATTGAATCCTCAACAAACAAAATTACCTGAACACCAACTGATTCCACATCCTCTTCCACATTCATCCGGTCTTCAATCAACTTAATAATAGCCAGCAGGATATCCGAATTTCCTAACCAGCTGAACACGTAATCAATCGCGCTTAAATCCTCATTGGCAATACGTTGCGAAACCGACTGCGAAAATGGAGTCAGAACCACGATAGGAATGTCCGGAAATTGTTTCTTTACGCTTTTTGCCCATTCAAACGGGTTGATACTATCACCACTTGGCATGGAAATTATCAAATCGAATTTACGTTCACTGAGCAAAGAATTTGCTTCTTTTTCATTGGAAACCAGCGTAAAACGGGGAGGATATCGTAAATTCAACGAAGTATATTCGTTGAAAATAACTTCGTCAATACGTCCATCTTCTTCAAGCACAAAAGCATCATACTTGCTGGCATACAATAAAATATTGTATATCCGGTGCGTCATTAGGTTGGCAAACGACGTATCCTTGAAGTAAAGTTTTTTGATGCTTTCGCTGTTCATTTCTAATTTTTATTTGTCAGAGCAAAATTAATAAAAGGATTGAAATAAAGGGTAATTATGCAAAGATATTCCGTATTAATTAAAACAGGTAGCTGGTTATTACCCAATGATAAAAATTTATTCTAAAAGATTTTATACTTTTGCATAGATTTATGCAAAAATTAATGTTAAAAGTAAGACAAATTAAATTCAGGCATTTTCTTCCATTGACAATTACCTTGCTGTTTTTCAGTTGTATCACTACTCAGCAGCTTGAATTTCAGAATAGTGTATATCAAAAGCTGGGACTCAGAAAAGAATGTCGTGATAATTTTACGTTGTATAAGGAAGCTTCATCGTGGCTATATGTGCCTCATGCAGAAGGTAGTTGCTCCCGAACCGGGATAGACTGTTCATGTTTGGTATGCGACATTTACAAATCGGTTTACGACAAAACTCTGGAGAGAAATTCTGCCGTGATGCTTAAAATAAACTGCCGCAAAATCAGTAAACACCGGCTTCATCAGGGCGACTTGGTTTTTTTCTGCACCGGCAAATCAAAGGCGGTAGTAAATCATGTTGGAATATACCTCAAACACAACAAATTCATTCATGCATCCACATCACGTGGTGTAATTGTCAGCGATCTAAACGAAAATTACTACCTGAAAACATGGGTATGTGGCGGAAGAGTTAAATGATAGGAAGTTTATAGTCAGCAGTTTATAGTGGTAGAAAGCAATAACAATAAGCAGTTAGATAAATAATAGTTGTCTTGAACTGACTACTGACAAGAAATAACGGCCAGCGACTAAAATTAAGTTGGAAACGCTTTGTCAATCAAACATTTATTCCTATCTTTGTACCCGCTTTAATAAAAACTTTTAATAAATAACTAAAAAGCTAGTAAACAGTATGTTAAACCATTATGAAACCGTTTTCATTCTAACTCCCGTTTTGTCTGATGTCCAGATGAAGGAAGCGGTAGAAAAATTCAAAGCCATCTTGACAGAAAATGGCGCAAAAATTACCAATGAAGAAAATTGGGGATTACGCAAATTGCAGTATCCAATCCAAAAGAAATCGACTGGTTTTTATTCGTTGCTTCAATTTGATGCAGAGTCAACCGTAATCGCTACGCTGGAAACCCAGTTCCGTCGCGACGAACGTGTTTTACGTTTCTTATCGTTCCGTTTGGACAAATACGCGTTTGAATACGCCGAAAAAAGAAAGAGTCTTAAATCTAAAGAAGTAAAGGAGAACTAAAC
>CAIKVR010000259.1 GCA_903830915.1 uncultured Bacteroidales bacterium | reverse complement strand
CCAATCACCACTGCTGCTTATTCGTTGTTGAATCGTGGTAACAGTGTTGTGGAATGGAACGAAACAACAAAAGTATGGGATAATGTAACCAACGGAAATCTTGTATCAGGAAAAGGTTATATTCAGGTTGCCACAGCAGCTCAGGGAACAACCGGAACAATTGATTTTAATGGAACAACTAATTCAGGAGATATTACAGTATCACTTACCCGTACCGAGTCGGGTTCAAGTCGCGGATTTAATCTCGTGGGTAATCCTTATCCATCGTATTTAGATTGGAAAAAAGTGGCTGCTTCTAATACGAACGTATTACCAACCATCTGGTTGCGATCTAAAAAAACTTCGGGAGCCGGTGGTGGTTATACATTTGCAACAGTTAATGTGGCTGCTTATCTTCTAAAACCCTTAGAAAACCAACCTGTGATTTCAGCTGGTTTTGCCAATACAAATATTACAACTTATATTCCACCTATGCAGGCGTATTGGGTACGCTTAAATACCGATTATTTAACGACTGATTTTAAAGTTACCAACGAAATGCGTAGTCATGGGGATGATGCCGGTAATACATTTAAAGCACCTGTACAAAAAACAAGCGCACAAGCTCTTTTGCGATTGGAGGTTTCAAATGGCACAACAAGCGATGAGGCAGTGGTTTATTTCAATGAAAGTGCATCTAATGGGTTCGATATATTTGATTCACCCAAAATGGCTAATGGCAGTACCTCTGTTCCCGAAATTTACACATTGGCAGGCAGTGAGCAATTGGTAATAAACGGATTAAATAGTATTCCTTACGATACAGAACTACCAATAGGTTTTTCAACCGGTACGGCAGGTAGTTTTAGTCTGAAAGCTTCACAGTTGGCTAACTTTGATGCAGGTACACAGTTAATTCTGAAAGATTATGCGGATGTAAACAATCCTGTTAGTACCGATTTAAGCGATGGCAGTAACTATCCATTTACTTCATCTGTAACCTCAAACAATTCAAGCCGCTTTACATTGACTTTCCGTGCTCCTTCGGTAACTACCGGTCTCAATTCAAGCAATAATAACAATATATGGATTTCTACAAATGCTAATGGTCAGATTATTATAAATGGCAATTCAAATGCTGAAACTATTGTCGCTGTTTACAATGCTGTTGGTCAGATGGTATCAAAAAGGAGTCTGAAATCAAACTCTGTTACATTGGAAAATCCACATACTCCGGGAGTGTATTTGGTTGCAGTAAGTAATTCCGGTAAAACGATTTCGAAAAAAGTGATTATTGATTGATTTAAAGTTAACATTTCTTTTCCTTAACCCTGTTTTGTTTACAATCTTTATTTTCCACCTTCTCCATTTTTTGGAGTGGGTGGGAATATAAAGCCATTTAAAAACTAAAATCGAACCAACTTAATAATCAAATTGTATTAACACAACCAATCGGATTAACAGCCAATATAACCGCTGCTACAAGTTTATATACAGGAGGAAATCTTAATAACTCTGGTTTATCTGATGCTCAATTGGCTAATACAAATCTGACAGTAAGTTCAGACGAATTTATAATCAACGAAACAAAAACCGTTTTGTCGCTTACTGTTGCTCCTGGAGCCAAACTAACGCACAGTTCGGGAACATTAACTGCCACCAACGGCATAACCCTCAAGAGCGATACCACCGGTACAGCAACTTTGATAGATAGCTACACCGAACCAACTATAAATGCGACTGTAAAACAATATGTAACAGCCGGTCGTAACTGGTATATAATTTCTCCTGTTTATGGTGCTCCTTATACGGTATTAGATAACGGTAATTCAGTGGTTGAATTCAACGAACTGACAAAAAATTGGGATCCGGTAACTTCAGGAAATCTTTTAGCCGGGAAGGGTTACATACAAGCAGCATCGGCAGTACAAGGAACAACAAACGCCGGAGTTATCAAATAATCCTTTTAAAGATATTTTTTAATTGAATAAATTCATTCTTTTCAAATAGTATCTCGAACAGAGATGCGGGAGTTTTTGACCCGCATCTCCATTCGAGATTATCTGCACCAAAGCAGCTTATCACATCTTTGACACACTTTTATAAAATTCTCTTATGGCTTTCTAAAAACTGCAAATAATACCCCAGTTCGTCGTAGCGTAGTAAGGTGGTCTTGTTGTTCGGCATAGCGTCTTTCGCTATGTCGTGTGGGAAGCAAGGCTTCTGCCTTGCATTTGGAAGGCAGAGCCTTCCTTCTAGCTGGGACGTAGGCTGAAGCCATACGCCGAACAAAACAGAGTCTAGGTTACGCTACGTGCAACTGGGTTCAACCCTTAATTTGCATTTATCAATAAAAAAATCATGTTAAAGAATGAATTTACACTAATTTCTTTTTTTTAACTTTGTGTTGCATTAAACTGCATTCACAGGTTCCACCAGAAATTCAGAATTCGCGAATATTTGGAATAAATAAATTACCTGCCCGAACTACTTTCTGGCCTGCTCCCAACACAGAAGAAGCTTCAAAAACAAATTACGATCATTCTGTTTGGGTGAAATCACTTAATGGAACATGGCAGTTTCATTGGTCTCCCGATCCACAGTCTCGTCCGATTGATTTCTACAAGACAGATTTTCCCCGAAACAACTGGACAACCATACAAGTGCCTTCCACCATTGAGCGACAAGGATTTGGCACGCCTCTTTATTCCAATTATGTTTATCCGTTTAAGGTGAATCCACCTTTCGTGATGGATACGCCTGACACACTCTACACAACCTACAAACAAAGAAATCCGGTAGGCTCTTATTGCCGAAAATTCAGCATTCCGAAAGCCTGGAAAGGAAAACAAATTATACTTCATTTGGCGGGAGCCAGCTCAGGAACCTTTGTGTGGGTGAACGGCAAAAAGATTGGTTATTCTCAGGACTCCAGACTTCCTGCAGAGTTTGATATCACAGACGCTATTTTGCCTGACGATAATTTACTGGCTATTGAGACCTACAAATTTTGTGATGGTTCTTACCTCGAAGATCAGGACTACTGGAGATTGAGCGGACTGTTTCGCGACGTCTTTGTGCGTGCCGTGCCCAAAGTGTCGTTGTGGGATATTTATGCACAACCCACTGTGAATTTGCCTGAAAAAACAGGAAATATTACCCTTCATTATTCGGCGGTAAACTTCACAGAAAAAGTAAAATCGGGATTCACCGTTTCGACAACCTTAATTTCACCACAAGGAAAAGAGTTGAAAAAGCAGGAATTCAAATTGGGCTCATTGCCGAAAGGCTTTAATCAGGAAATCAGTCTGGAGTCCATTAAATTAGACAATATCCAACTTTGGTACACCGAAAAACCGCTCCAATACCTCGTGACAGTAGAACTGAAACAGGGAGGAAAAACCGTTGAAGCCTACAGATTGCCGGTGGCTTTTCGTAAAATTGAAGTGGCCGGAAGTACTTTAGTGTTGAATGGGAAAAAGCTGAAAATACGTGGGGTAAACAGGCATGAGTTTTCACCGGATCAGGGCTGGACTACTTCGAAAGAGGAGATGATTCAGGACATTGAAATGATGAAGCAAGCCCATGTAAATTTTGTTCGAAATTCGCATTATCCGAATGATCCGAGGTGGTATGAATTGTGCGACAAATACGGAATTATGGTGATTGACGAAGCCAATGTGGAATCGCACGGGTTGAGTTACCACAAACGGGAGTTGCCGGGTGATAAACCAGAATGGGAAGCCGCTTGCACCGACCGAATGAAAAGGATGGTGATTCGCGACAGACAATTTCCTTGCGTGACCTTATGGTCATTAGGAAATGAAGCCGGCTACGGCAATACATTTTTGAAAATGAGGGAGATAGCTCGCACCAACGACCCTGAAAAACGACTGATACAATATGCCGATATGAATCGTGCGGCCGATATTGATAGCCAGACTTACCCTACCGTTGAGTGGCTAAAACAACATTTGCAGGGCAAAGCGACCCGTAAAGGCGAACACGGTGAGTCCACCAACGAAGAGCAACACGGGAAATATCCATCCGGAAAGCCATTTATGATGAATGAATATAGCCATGCGATGGGAAATAGCCT
>CAIKVR010000258.1 GCA_903830915.1 uncultured Bacteroidales bacterium | reverse complement strand
CTGACTTCCCGTTTCACCAAACAATGGGTGAATTTTTTTCAGGAAAAGGTTTATGTTCAGACCGACAAGCCCTATTATAGTGCTGGTGAGGAAATTTGGTTTAAAGCATATCTTGTAAATGCAACAACTATTCAGCCTGATGCCATGAGCCGATTTGTATATGTTGAGTTAATTGATAAACTCGATTCAGTACAATACCGGGTTAAACTCTGCAAAGATTCTCTTGGTTTTTCAGGACATATAAAGTTAAAACCTGAAATTCCAGCTGGTCAATACAAACTCAGAGCCTATACTTACTGGATGCAGAATGCCGGAAGAGATTTCTTCTATACAAAAGATTTATTTATTGGTAATGCTATTGATGACCGCATTTCAAGCAAAATATCGTATGGTATTCCTGTAGATGGGGTAATTCCTGTAATATTGAGCTTTAGCGATGCAGTACATAATCCGATTGTTGGAAAAAAAGTTGAGATTACTGAGAATTGGGCTGGTGGAAGCAAACGAAAAGTAGTACACACAACCGGTAAAGATGGTGAAATTTACTGGAAGATAAAGGTTTTACCTAATGACAGTTCAAAGAAATTCATGGAAGTTTCTTTAAAAGATGAAAAATATACTACCAACCTCTTTTTGCCTGAATTTAGTAAAGATTTTGATATGCAATTTTTCCCCGAGAGCGGAACTTTTCTGAATAATTCATTGCAAACAGTAGCATTCAAATCAATTGGCAAAGATGGATTGTCGGTGGAAGTAAGCGGAAAAGTGCTGACGGATAAAAATGAAGAGATTTGTGATTTTTCGACACTGAATAAAGGTATGGGCAAGTTTTCGGTGCAAACACAGCCAGGTGAAACTTATTATGCTCTTGTAAAATCGAAAGATGGTATTGAAAAACGCTTTGATTTGCCCAAAACTCAGGATTCGGGTGCGGTGATTCACTTATTGTATAACCGTGGAAAAATTCTTTACGAAGTAACCAACAACACCGGCTTACCCGATAAAAAACTCTATCTGCTTCTGCATTCACGAGGTAAAGTATTTGTTTCTCAGGCTTTACGAAGTCTTGAAGGTCAGATTTCCGAATCACTTTTGCCATCTGGTATTGCTTCATTTGCAGTGGTTGATTCGCTTGGCCATACTTTTTGTGAACGACTAACATTTGTACGCGATTTTGATTTCCCATTAATGAATATGCAAAGTGACAAACCTGATTATGGGAAACGGGAACTGGTTAACCTCGATTTTAAACTCAAATCCACTCAATCGCTTCCTGTAAACGGGAATTTTTCGCTTAGCATTACCGATAGTCATACAGTTGTACGCGATTCGATGGCAGACAACATAATAAGTAATTTGCTATTAACATCAGATATTCGAGGATATGTTGAAGATCCCGCTTCCTACTTTTTGGATGACAAAATTTCCACCCGCGAAAAAACTGATGTACTGATGCTCACTCAGGGCTGGCGTAGATTTAATACAGCAGACATTGTGAAAGGAGTTTACAAAAAACAGACATATTATATGGAACAAGGGCAGGCTTTGTCGGGTAAAGTGCTGAATCTGTTTAATGCTCCTTCTAAAAAATGTGATATCATTATGATTTCGCCCTATAAAAATGTGATTAAGCTTGCAAAAACTGATTCTCTTGGAAAATATCTGATTGATGGAATTGAATTTCCTGACAGTACGATGTTTGTGCTAAAAGCTAAAAAACCAAAAAGTCTGACTGATGTAGAAATAATACCTGACAATGATGAATTCCCCGAATCTGACATTTTTATTCCTTCGCCACTGAAAGCCAATATTGTAAAAGCCGAGGATGAATACTTCAAAATGAGTAAGGAAAAGTATTATTACGAAGGTGGTATGCGGGTGATTAATTTGGGAGAAGTAACTGTAAAAGCTGATAAAAAATCTACTAGTTCAGATACCTATTATTCTGGTATGGCTGATAATGAAATTACATCGGAGCAGCTCGAAAAATTTCCTAGTACGAGTATAATCAATCTGCTTTATACTATTCCCGGTATTCAGATATCAGGCGATAAAATATCCATTCGTGGAGCTACTGATAACCCCATGTTTTTAGTAGATGAAATTGAAGTTCCTGATATTGAAGAAATATCTTATCTGACTTCTAACGATGTTGAGAGTATTCAGATTTTTAAAGGAGCTAATGCAGCTATCTTCGGTTCACGGGGTGG
>CAIKVR010000257.1 GCA_903830915.1 uncultured Bacteroidales bacterium | reverse complement strand
GTTTTTGAATAATTTATATTCGTTTTTGCTGATAATATTGGTGCGGTTGTAATCTGTTCCTTTCAAAATACCCTGTTCGGTATAACGGGATGCACCAAAGTAAAAGTTCACACTTTCTTCGCCTCCCGATAATGAAATGGCATTATTTGTTGTTACCCCCGTTCTGGTTATTTCGTTTAGCCAGTTGGTATTATAAGGTTGATTGGTATCAAATTTCGTTCTGCCGGAGGCAAAATTCTGATAATAGGCAAATCGGTATGAATCGGCCATGTCAATGGTTTTCAACATGCCTTTAAAACCAACATTGCCATCATAGTTTACTCTGATTGCTCCTTTGGTTCCTTTTTTGGTAGTAACAAGAATAACTCCACTTGCGGCTTTATTACCATAAATTGCCAATGATGAAGCGTCTTTCAATACGTCAATTGTTGCTATATCATTAGCACTCAGACCATTTAAACTTGTGGCTTCAACTCCATCAATTATGTAAAGCGGACTTCTACCCCCAAGAACTGTGTTGATACCACGAATCATAACTGTTGGTTGTTTGCCTGGCTCATCAGTGGCAATAATATTGACACCTGCAGCTTTTCCCTGAATGGATTGAATGGCTGACTGTGCCGGAGTTTTGAGAATATCGGCGGATTTAACCTGTACCACTGAACCTGTAACAGCACCTGCTTTTTTAGTACCATACCCTACAACGATTATTTCTTCCAACGATTTTGAATCCGGAGCAAGTTGAATCCGCAATTTGCTGCTTTTCACAACAACTTCCTGACTTTCATATCCGATATAGGATACTACCAGGGTTGCATTTATAGGAACATTCACACTAAATGCTCCATCTATATTAGTGATAGTTCCGTTGTTTGTTCCTTTCTGAACCACGGAAGCGCCAATTAATGTCTCGCCTGTTTTTTTGTCAACAATTACTCCACTCACGCTCTGATTCTGAGCAAAAAGAGAACAAATATTTATGAGTGTAATCAGTAATATGTAAATACTTTTTTTTCTCATGGTATAATGATTTAATGCGTTTTTTGAAAGTTGTATATATTTTCAATTAATAATTGACTGTTATTGAACTCTATCTAAAAAAAATAAGTTCTGCTTAGGTGCATATTACAAAAATAAATATTTAAATATTCTTGAATGTTACACAATTCCGGGAAATAGTTACATAATACACACATTTATAGCCTTTTATAGCTATTCAGAATAATAGTCATTCCCGAATTAAATACCTTCTAATTGCTGTTTCTAAATCCCAATTTTTCCAATCCTTGATGAATCTCAGGATTACTCATAAACAACTTCCAGAGTAGTCCGCTGCGGTAATTTTCTATCATCACGGCTATAGGTCCCTGGTCGATAGCTAAATAGCTGTGAACAACCTGCTGACCTTCAACCATTCCTTCGTTATAAGCATCGTAAAAACCATATTTCCCGAATAATACTTTTCCTTTATCGTAATAGAAATGTTTCAGTGCCTCCATCGATTCTTTTGGCGTATAAACAATAGATGAAATAGCTGCTGTAGGTGAAATTGTTCCGTTATCGTCAACTGTGTTCAAATCATGTGAACTGTAGCCGTTAATCGGATCATCAGAAGAGGTGAATCCCCAGCAATTAGCACCATACCCTTTTTGCGTTCTTGGATTATCCTTTGCGTAAGCTATCTGAATCTGTGCATGAGCGCGGTTTCGTTCAAAATAATTGGTCGTATTATCGGATAAACCGTTGGGGTTCAAGCCCAGAAATGAATAATGTGTAAAAAACAGCGGACCGCCGTACTCCATTCCCAAATCCAGTTTTATTCCGTAATAGCTTTTTCCATTCAAATAGTAAGTTGAGTTTTTATAGCATTTCTCATACACACTTCGTTCAATCGGGTAAGTGGGCGACGAAGCTGCCAGCACATAAGTTATCATAGTTTCATCGAAACCGGTAATGCGATGATTGATTTTAAATCCATAATTTTTCGACCAATGCCAGTATAAACCATCAGGAGTGCCTTGTGTGTACCAGTTCCATTCTATAGTTTCCCACAGTTTTGTAATCCGGCTTACCAGGGTTTTTTCTTCTGCATTTCCGGTTCTGAAATACTCACGGGCAGTAAGCAGTCCTTCGGTCAGAAAAGCTGTTTCCACCAAATCTCCGCCATCGTCGTACTGACTGAAACTGAAAGCTTTGCCTGTTACGGCATTGTACCAATGTGCCCATGCACCATGAAAACGTTCGGTTTTTTCCAGAAAAATTACTATTTTTTCAATGGTTTTGTAGGCGTCGTTTCTGCTGAAATACTTCCGTTCAGCGCCGGCTACTAAAGCCATAATGCCAAATCCCGTTCCACCGGTAGTGATTATATCGCCATTCACATCATTGCTGCGTTCGCGGGCTAATCCGAGTTGCGGTTGTGCAAAATCATAGAAATAGCGGGTAGTGTAACGTTGAGTCATATCCAGCAACTCTTCATCGGTGGCAGGTTTTACGTTTACCGTAGTTTCAAACTTGTGTGCATCATTGTTTTTTACATCCAACCCTTTTGGTACAACACGATAAAAATAAACAGTTTCTTTTTCAACCGGTTTCCCAAAGAAATCGAGAAAGTTGTCGGAGCTTGTTTCGCCCGATTTTTCAAATTGCTTTCCATCGGCCGAACGGTATATTTCATACATAAAACCAGTTCTGTTTTGCCAGTTCAGTTCAGTATGTGCCGGATAAGCCTTTGCTTTCAGTTCTGCCGGAACTACATAATTGCTCTGTTTCTCGGCAATACAACTGCCAAAAATCAAGAATAAAAAGCTGAGTATGATTATTTTTTTATGCATGATAAGTTTCCCCCGGGGTAATGGATTGTTTTTCAGTTCAGTTTGAAATTTGTCTCCTTCACGTCCCTCGAATTTGTTCCGATAAATAGTTTAAAGTCGCCCGGTTCAGTACCATAGCTCATGTCGGCACGGTGAAAAGCCAGCATATCGTGAGTAATGCTAAATGTAACCACCTTACTTTCACCCATTTTCAAAGCGATTTTTTCAAAACCTTTCAATTCTTTCACCGGACGTGTAACACTTCCAACCAAATCGCGAACATAACACTGAACCACTTCTTCGCCGGCTACATTTCCTGTGTTGGTAACTCGTACCGACGCTTTCAACTCACCTTTTTCAGTCAGCTCTTTCGTTGAAAGTTTGATATCCGAATAAGCAAAAGTGGTATAACTCAAGCCAAATCCAAATGGATACAGCGGATCGTTGGGACAATCAATATAGCGCGATTTATATTTCGGATTAGGCAGATAGTTAGGTCGTCCCGTATTTTTTTCGTAATAATAAACCGGCACTTGTCCCAGGTTGCGTGGGAATGTCATAGTAAGTTTTCCGGAAGGATTGTATTCGCCAAAAAGAACCTGAGTGATGGCTTTTCCGCCCATAGTTCCGGGAAACCATGCTTCCAGTATACCATCCGCCAATTCACTTTCTCTGGACAAATCAAGCGGACGACCGTTCATCAATACCAACACGATGGGTTTATTCAACGCTTTCAGTTTTTCTAGTAATTCGGTTTGAACTCCCGGAATATTGATGCTGGTACGACTGGTTGCTTCTCCACTCCATTCGCAGCTTTCACCAATTACCATTACTATTTTAGAAGCGCCGCGGGCAGAAGCTATGGCAGCAGTAAATCCACTGCGGTCGTCACCCTGCACTTTACAGCCTTCGGCATAGGTCACATTAGCATCACCGTTGAATGCTTTTACTTCATCCAATACAGATTTCATAAAGTTCCAGTCGCCTGCAGCTTTCCACGAACCCAACAAATCACGGGTTGACGTGGCCAGCTGACCAATAACGGCTATCTTTTCGCCTTTTTTCAAGGGCAATACATTGTTCGAATTCTTCAGCAATACCATCGACTTTTTAGCCACATCCAATGATGCTTCAAGGTGAGCAGGGGCATAAACTTCCCGTTTCTCACGGGCTTCATTACAATAGCGGTAGGGGTCGTCGAACAAACCAAGCAGAAATTTCACTTTCAGTATACGATGAACTGCCTCGTTTACAGCCTGTAAAGGCACTTCACCACTTTCAACCTGTTTTTTCAGGTATTTGAAATACACTTCACCCTGCATATCCATATCAACACCCGCTTTGGCAGCCATTTTTCCGGCATCAGCTTCGTTGGCCACCACACCGTGATTCACCATTTCGTTGATGCCGGTATAATCGGTCACCACAAAACCTTTGAAATGAAGTTGTTTACGCAGAATATCCTTGAGAAGATAAACACTTCCGGTTGCAGGAATCCCATTCAGTTCATTGAAAGAGCACATGACACTCATAGCTCCGGCATCGATAGCAGCTTTGTAGGGTGGGAGGTAAGTATCCAGAAAAACACGTTCGGACATATCCACCGTGTTATAATCCCTGCCGGCAATAGGTGCGCCGTATCCGGCAAAATGTTTTACACATGCCAGAACGGTAAGCGTATCGGCCAGACTTTTTCCCTGAAAACCATGAACACGGGCAGCAGCAATTTTCGAACCGAGATAAGGATCTTCGCCTGCACCTTCCGAAACACGTCCCCAACGTGGTTCCACCGAAATATCGCACATAGGAGCAAATGTCCAGTTGATACCCGATGCAGCAGCTTCGGCAGCCGAAACGCGCGCGGATTTTTCAATGGCTTCCATATCCCACGAAGCTGATTCGCCCAGCGAGATGGGGAAAATGGTTTTATGACCGTGTATAACGTCGTATCCAAATAATAAAGGAATGTGTAATCTGGATTCTTCTACGGCAATTTTCTGAAGTTTGCGGGTGTAGGCGGCAGTGTGAGCATTAAATATATTTCCGCAGTTACCTTTGCGGATTTCGTCCATATATCCTTTTTTGAGCGAAGGTCCGGTCACATCCCAGTCGCTGGTATAAAGAACCATTTGACCAATTTCTTCGTCGAGCGTCATCTGACGCATTATGGAATCGATCTTAAATTCGATTCGCTTATCCTCAACTGTTTGTGAAGTTTGTTGGCAGGATGCCAAAATAATCATAGCTAATAAAGCCATAACTATTAAATGTTTCTTGTTTGTTGCTTTTTCCATAATGTTGATGTTGCAAATTAAGTGGGTATTTTTTCCAGTAACAAATTATTTACCCCAATAACAACACTACATGAAAAAATGTTAGAAAAAAGAAACCCTACTTTAACCCTATAAGGAATTAAAATAGGGTCTTAAATCGTTGATATTTAATGCTATGAATTACCGTGTTTTTTTAAAAGAAATTGAATAGTTTTCTGAATACTCTCTCTTTTTGCATCAAAAAAAGTGCTTTATCTTCATTTGCAGGAGTAAAAATTCTCTAAATGGAAAATAAAAAACAGGCTGAACACTTTTTACGATGTTCAACCTGTATAAACTGGTGTTGTAAATTTGATTTTATCGGTCAGTAATTCGTATTTTTTGAAGACAGACAACTTCCCATTACCGACTACCAACTCCTAAGAAACAAATGAAGAATAGAACGCAGATTTTCGCGGTTTAAGCTGATCGAAGATGCCGACTTGACGGTATTTTAAACGGATTATTAAAATGCAAGCATTTTTGATTATACTCCTACATCAATCCAGATTCATTGGGATTTAATATCCGTTTTTATTCGCTCTATCAAAATTAATCCGTGTACATTCATATTTCTATTGTTTCATTGAATTTTTGAACGGAAATACTTGTACATACGTGGCATGCCACGTCTCTACGAAACCTTCAATACTTTCCCACACCCTGCATATTTCACTTCCTGCGGCTGACCGGTAAATCCTACTTTTCCAAATTCAATGGCCATACTAAGCACAAGACTCACCTCGTCTGTCAAAAAAGGCAATAATTCATCACCTAAACTAATATTGATTAGTTGCTCTGCCAGTATATTTTCCGAAGGAACCCATTCGCCGGTAACCGCCACACTCACACCATGCAGCATCGGAACGGTTGGCTCATACCCACCCATAGCATTATCGAAATGCATATCCGATATTGCTCCCAATGTTACTATCAGCCGGAAGTAGGGCAATCGCTGCACATTCTGCACATCAATGTCAGTATTTATACGGGGTACACGTACCGTAGCAGTCAACTTCTCCCGGTTTATTTCGCCAATCACCCCTACCCTCAGCACTGTATTAAACGGATAATTGCGGTTGAAATTGAATCCATCCAGCGTGTATCGGTATTTCGAGAAAAGAATGTTTCGCTTGCCCGATTCACTTTCTGTATCTGTTTTCTGTACATTCTTGGCAAAGCCGTTGAGCACAGGTGTCAAGTTATAATCCGCCAGCCGATGCAATCCGCCAAAGGTGTAGCGCAACGATGATGCAAAAGCCGTGCAGCCTTTCCATTCATCCTGCTGTTTGCGGAAACCTTCAAACTTTGGCGAGTTCTTTATTTTTTCTTTGCTCGCGCCACCTTTGCTGCGGGCTATTACCTTATCACTTCCACGGCGGGTATAAAAGCTCACGTTGCTTATACTGCCGGTCATTACGATGGGTCCTTTTACGATTGCCATTTTTTTAGTTTATAGTGACCCCCAACCCCTAAAGGGGAGTCCTGATTTTAGTTGCTATCCTCCTTCAGGGATTAGAGGTGATTCATTCACGCTACAAAAATAAATAAATTTTCAACAAACCAAAAATAATCTTTTTATAAACTAATCTTTTTTTAGATAAAGTTTATCTAAGGGTTAGTAAAGGTTTTATTAAGGCTTATATAAGGGTTATATAAAATTGAGCTTTGAATGAGTGTGGTTAATCATTTGGAGAATAGTTGACCTCCCCTAACCCGGAAATTTATCCCACTTAAGGGAGGAAGAGGATAGCTTTTGGGGGATAGAAATTATTTTTTCATTTTAATTCTACTTTACCAAATTAAAGAATGGATAACAAAAGTCAAAGAAAATAACAAAACGGTTGTAACTTCAAGTCCCCTTTAGGGGATTTAGGGGCGGTTGAATTGAAGTATTACCCGTCCCAAGCCCCTAAAGGGGCATAGCCGTCAAGCTAAAAGGTGTATCTTGTTAGTTTATAATTATTTAGTTTTGTTTGAAGGAGTAAAATAAACTTTTTTTAACCCTATACCTTTGGGGAGTAGGGTTATTAATTTTATTTTTCATGACTTCAAAGAACTTTATTTGTTATTATT
>CAIKVR010000256.1 GCA_903830915.1 uncultured Bacteroidales bacterium | reverse complement strand
TTTTGTCAAGTTCCATTTTACGAAGTTTGATTTTGTTTTGTTCGGCTGTTTTCATTTTATTATCTCCTGTGTTTAAATTAAATTGAATTTCATTGATTAGAAAAGTGGGGAAAATGGGGAAATGGAAGAAAAAGGACATCTTCCTTTACGCTGTTTCCTCTAAATCCCCAAATTCTCCATTTATGAGAAATGGGGAAAAGATTGTTTTTAAATGAAATCATGAGATTTTACGATATTGGTTTTGTGCAAAGTGGTTGATTAATCCTGTTTTGGCGAAACGTGCAATTTGCTTTTCGGCTGTTTTTGCCGGAATGTTTAGTTTCTGAGCGACCGACAAATATGTTTGGCGGTCGAACTCTGCCGGTAGCATATTTAAAAACTGTTGTTTTTGATTGGGTTGAACTTTGGTGGCTGTGTCAGTTGGGAGTTGTTGGAAAACATGCGCAGCATGTTGAACCAGCACTTTCACTATTTCCATTACGATATTGAAATCGGTGTCGGAGCAGACAAGCGGTGAACGAAGTTCGCCGTTGTCCATGATTCGCAGGGCTGTGAGAATCATAGCAATCCGGAATGTGATTAAGCCCAAGCGCCGAACTGTACCAATATAATCTTCACCGCAAAGTTCAATGTATTGAATTTGTGTTTGCTCAAAGTAAATGTTGAACTGCTGTTGCTGTGAAACAGTCAGACAAAACCGCATGGGTTTGTCCTGACTTTCCAGGCATTTATGCAACTCATGAAATTGAGCACCTAAATGATCAAAATAGTGGTCGAGTGTTTGTCCGCTTTCTCCGGCAAACACGTCTTTCCATTCATAACGAATGTTCATGAAGTAGAAAATAAAACGGCTGAATAATCCGTTTTCGGCATTGGGAATGAGGGCAGAAACTTGTCTGGGTGTGCCTGATAGCAGAGCCGAAAGGCGAGGCATATCAATTTCGACAAACTCACGGTCCTTGCGGCGGTTGTATGTAATTGTTTCGTGGTGAAACGCCTTGCGGAAACCATCGGAATAATTACCGTGTTCGGATTTGAAAGTTTGAGCAAGTGTATCGCCCTCGGTTTCAAAAATCAATCCTTTGCCTTTGTTGTCGTTCAGGATTTGAAATAAGCCGGTTGCACTGTTGTTGGCTGGAATCACAAGCATTTTAAGCGGTGGTTCCTGTGGCTTTTCCAAGTTTACTTTATCGCTTTTGGCTGCTGCGTATTCCGTCAGGTCACGCTGATAGGATTCGTATTCAGCTCTGTTTTGTTCACGAAGTGCCTTGTGAATTGGTTCTACCAATTTACGGCACAAAGTGAGTCTGCCTTTCCCTGCTGAAGCCTGTGCAGTAACAAACAAAAAGAGGTTGGCGAAAACTTCGCGTTCGGCATAAACACCGAAAACGTTTGGCAAACATGCACTCATGGAAACAAGTGAGCCGAGCAACAAAATATCTTTGTCCTCAGGGGAATTGCCTTTAACGGTAATGCGACGTAATAAGTCGGGTAGCAGGTCAAAGATTTCGGACGGAAATGAACAAAGCTGAGTACTTGTTTCGTTTTCAGAAGTTTCCTCTGTTTCCGCAATTTCCGACCTCACCCCTGACCCCTCTCCAAGTAAAGAGGGGGAAAGTTTGGCTGTATTTTGAGACTTGTTACTAACTTTTGGAATTCCTACATTTACACCGGCTGATTTGGCAAGGTGGTAGAATGTTTTAATGGAAACACCGTGTCCGTGTGCTTTCAAACATGCATCAAATTGTTTGTCGGCTTCAGTTGAATTATAATTCTGATAGAACCGACTTAGTCGGTGATAATAGGATCTTCCGGATTCTCCAAGTTCGTCAGCAAGTGCAAAGCCAAGGTCACGCCAATCCGCATAGTTTGGAGTTATATCGGCACCGGAAGATTCAATTCGTTGTGTGATTGTTTCAATATCTGAACCCGCAGGGCTTCCATTTAGGGAAGCCGCTACGGGTTTTTGGAATTCTGTTTTATTGGTTTCTTTCCAATCTGCCGGATTAAATGTTTTCTTGCTCATTTTGTTATAGGTTATTTGGGTGGATAAATGCATTCGGGTCGTATGCCAGGAAACATGCTCGGGAAATATCCCGCCCTGATTTATCGACTTCAACTTTATAGGTTTGTAGAATGTAGTTCGCGACCGCAGCGAAAAACTCATTATGTGAGGCTTTCGCTGTATTAATGGAAATTATCCATTTTAGTCCATCGCCAGAAGGACTAACAAAGAGTAATTGTGTTTCAAAGTATTCATCTTGCAAAAGTTGGTTGCGAAGCAGATCAACGTTTTGCAAATGGTCAAAATCAACACACAATAAACCGGAATGATTTACCAATGCCTTGTCATTTCGGATTGTAAACATTCCCGAAAAAGTGCAATAATCGAAGTTTGTAGCTTTGAATTGGCGTGCTTGTTTAGTGTCCGTAATAATCCTTAGTTTTTCTGTACGCTTTTTGGCATAATCTCCGATAATGTATTTGTACACCTGAACCAACGAAACATTTTTGTGAGGAATTGTATTCCGAACAGGAGCTTTGAAGAACGAAAATAAACAGCCCCCTAAATCCCCCACTGGGGTACTTAGGATTTGAGATTTTGAAGTAATTTCAATGTTTTTCTGATTCTTGCTGTAAAAATTCCATTGTTCACCAATATGCAGGTTCATTTCCTTATTCAAGGTTTTCAATAGTTCATCGCCCGACTGTTTGTAATGCAGTTCAGCGAAGTCGAATGCATCACCAGCAGGGATAGCGTTTTGTGTATCGTAATGGCAAGCAATCTCTTTATCTAAGACATTACCCAAAATTTGTTCTTTTTGAATGAAAATATTCAATGTCGATTTATCGGCATTGAATGGATTTTTCGTCAGAGAACAAGTCCTCCCCGAAAGGGAGAGGACTGTTTGTTCTGGATAATATTCGCGTAAAATATGCGAATAGATAACTAAACCATAATGTGTCTTGCTCAAAATCTGCTTTTTATTTATCGCTGCCATGATTCCGAATCTTATACATTGTATAATTATCCTTTAAAATCCGCTGAATATCTTCAGTGCGATAATAGAGCTTGTTGCCAATGCGGGAGAATGGCAATGTGCCATTTGTACGCAGTGTTTGCAAGGTTCTCGGGCTAATGTGTAACAATAGCATTACATCTTGGTTGTCAACCCATTCTTTGCTCAAAACTTCGCATGAAGTTTGGGTGTTTGTAAGTTTGGATTCAATTGAATTCAGGGCTTCAAAGATTTTGCAATTGCTCGGACACGTACATGAATGCTGTCTTTGTTGCTCAAACTGATAGAAAATGCTTTCGGGGCAGCAACGAAGTTCTTCCAGAATTTCGTCTAATCGGCGGCGTTGTTTGTTGTCGTTCATTTTACAATCCTCCCTTTTTTAACTACAAATTCTGCTGCTTCAGATCTAAGTTCCGCTGCGGTTTTGCGCCTGCCTGACTTTAGCCATTCGTCAATCTCTGACTTTAAGAACATGAGCTTTTTCCCGTGTTTGTGATTAGGAATTAGCCTTTGTCCTACCCATGCATAAACAGTGGGAGCTGCCGGGTGGTCGGGGTGGTATTCCTGCAATTGTTGCAGATTGAACCATTGATCGGATTCAGGCTTTTCTGATTGATTCAGTGTAAGTGCAGATTCCAGCCTTTCTACCTGTTGGATAAGGTATGCCATAGCTTGCGGCAGTTCGTTGAAAGAAATTTGTTCTGAAAACATAATGATACTGTTTTCGGCGATTGGGCTTCCTTCTGTGCCAATAAAAAGAAAACCACGACTTCAATTGAAATCGTGGTACAAAAAAATACCAAATAATACCCTACAACTGGTTGTACAACCGGTTGAAAATTAATATTGCTTTTGCTTATCTATTGATATTGATATATTTAGAGCATTAAATAATTCATTTGCTTTTTCAATGTCTTTTGTGTGGTGTTTAGGATTGAATGATATTCCATTTTGCACATCATTGTAAATACTTTTGTGAGAGTTCCCTGTAACAAATCCAATAAATTTACATATATCTGTAAGATCATTCTGGGCAGTACCTTTATCTAATAGTTTTAGGAGCTCTATTATTGCTACGGATTTTACTTTTAAAGTAGCTTTATCCATACTATCTTCAGCTTCTTGGTTATCATTCATATCACTTTGTTGTACAGCAGCTTGGCGAAGGAGTTTTATTTTATTTTCCAAATTCCCGCAAATGTCCTCTGGGTATTGTTTTGAGTATAGAGTGTAATTGATAATTTCCAATACTTCAGCAGCTCGTTCATTTGGGAACTTGTGATCTTTTAATGCGTCCACTATATCATTGACATTAATAGCTGGGCTGTTCTTTTGAGAAATTTGACGTTGAAGATATTGAATTTGCATTTTCAACAAATCTAAATATGCTTTGCTTGGGTTTGGTAAATTCTCCTCTCTTTTTAATTCTTCAACATATTCAAGGAATTGCTCTTCGAAACTTTTACTCGAAAGCATTGTTCGTAATTTATCAAATTTCCAAGAGAAATGTTTTTCACAGGCTAACCATTCTTCTTCTGATAATTTTTTTTGTTCCTCTTTTGGCTGTTCTTTTTCAATACCATAAGCAGTCGGGTGATTAGTCTGATTCTCTTTAAGTTTTAAAACCGCTTGTTCAAATGGCTCGAAATATGGTTTAGCATCATCATTGTAAGCACCTTTTTCTTTAATAACAGACAAACAGTCTTTCTTGTCAGGGCAATCAATAGCCATGACCATATAAACACAAGCAAAAATTACTGTAGCCTCGTACCAACGGTTGGCATTGTACTCATAGTCGAGATTTAACGCATGTCTTATTGGTTGATTATGTATATCTGTGTTTTTCTTGCCACGAATGTGTTTAACGTCATCCCACAACTCATTAATAAATGCTTCAGGGAATTCTTCATTTTTTAATTTTTCGGTAATTGTGCTAACACAATTAAAAAGCGTTGTTTGCGAAAGTGAATCTTCCTTTATTCTTTCAGTTGTTTCTGTTTCATTTTGGTAAAGTCTAATAACAATACCAAAGGTAGCTCGTTCACTCATAGTGAAATTTCTAAAATCACTTTTTGATTTAAAAATGTTCTTTACATTCATGTGGATATTAGTTTTTTGTTTATTTATTTAATTATGTTAATTTTAATTGTGTTAGCTGCTTTCTGTTTTGTTTCGTCGACAATCTTTGCATAGATTTGTGTTACTTTCAAATCTTTATGACCAAGCATTTTGCTTACTGTATAAATATCGGTGCCATTGGTTAACTGCAAAGTGGCGAAGGTGTGGCGGAAACAATGGAACGTGATTTTCTTTTTTATCCCTGCGGATTGTACCCAGTGTTTGAGTGGTGACGATATCCAAGCGGAATCGGGCAACTTTTCAAAAACAAGTGCATTGGCTTCTCCTTTTTCTCCACATATACCATAGGCTTGCTCTGAAATAGGCATATATTCAACTCCTTTCGTTTTTTTCTGGGTGAAATTGATTTTATACAGCGAACCATCGAAAACGAGTTCTTTCCAAGTAAGTTTTTGAACATCGGAT
>CAIKVR010000255.1 GCA_903830915.1 uncultured Bacteroidales bacterium | reverse complement strand
CTGTCGAGCCTATATGATCGTTTATACGAGTTTACATCGCGCGAATAACACGAAGTCAAATCGAGTACAGCAGTTCCAGCATTCGAATTTGAATCGAACAACGAAGTTTGAGCAGTTCCTGATTCATTTTGATCCGGACGATAATCGGGATTGAAAACCAGACAGTTTTTGCCTTCGGCACGTAAACGATAAAAATGCCAGCGTCCGGCTGCCGTTGGAGTAACATTCGTATCGGTATAACCAGGCAGGGTTGTTGCACTAAAATAACCCGGGTAAGTATAATTATCGGGACCCAAATCTCCATTCAACCAAATTTGTCCCAGAGCTTGTATATCAAAAGTCCCGGCATCCAAATGTCCATGGCTGGCCGAGTTGGAACCGCCGTGAACGCCAAGGTACATTGCATTAACGTCTTGCCAGCGTTCCACAAAAGAATGAATGGCAATGCCGCTAATATAATTGTCGAGTGCTGTGGTTGGCGCACTTCCCTGATTTACTTGTTCGGGATTGTAATTAAACATATCAAACCAAGCCATTTTTTTACTTTCGGAAACCAGATTATTATAATATAATTTAGCTAATGAGTTGTCATTCTGATATTTTGCAAACCACAAAATGGTATTTGAAATGGAAGATTTAATGCCATCATCGCCAATATTAAGCGAAGCCACCGGACCGGAAGTGAAAAGTGGAAAATATCCCGTTTTCTTCATTCCCTGCATATCGGCATACCCATACGTTGTGCCCAACGTTCGTTTCATAATATCAAATGCCGTAACGGTGTACATCAAACCATACGACCAATAACTCATTCCTTCTACGCTTTGACCGTCAGGCTCAAAAGCTGTAATCCATGGTTTCAGTTTATTTATGCCACGGGAAGCCACATCGCTCAGAAAATCAGGTTCATTTTCAAACAGGGTTAAACAAGCCGAAATAACACCACCGTTGCATATTCCGCCCCAATTATTATTTGAATCGGCCCAATTCCAACCGCCCGAGCAACCTGAAACCTGATTTTTGTATCGCGCTAAAGCTGGCACTAACAGCAACCGTCGTGTGGCAGTATAAAGTTGTGTTCGCTGATCCGCAGTCAGGTAGTTGTACAATCCATCATAAAGCATGGCCACATTGAATCCCGCAATTCCGGCATCCAGAAAATGGCGATCACAATAATTTGGATCAGGCGAAACGCCCCAATCCTGGTAAGTCATCATTTTCTGAGCCACAGCCCATGCTTTATCGGCATACTTTGTTAATCCTGTAATTTGGTAGGCTATAACTAACTGAGGTATATAGACTTTCGATAAATCGTGAATGGGCGTAACCCGCAGATTAGCTGCATCGAGATACCAATCGGGAATGGTTTTTCCAATCGCAGCATCGGCATCCGACTGAATTTGCGACCATGTTGCCACGGCCACAGCATCGCCGGACTGAATCAGATTTTTGAATCGTTGTAATTCAGCAGCGCCAGTGTATAATCGAGGAAAAGTTCCGGTTGTCCAGTTTGCATTGAAATCAGTTTTAACTTGAGCGGCTGTTGTGGTTTGCATTTGAGCCTGAACTGATTGCAACAAGAAACTAATTAGAAAGAGTGAAATTATTTTTCGCATTCCGCTGTAAATAAATTGTTTATATTTTAATTAGTTTTTTAAAACCGGTTGAACTTTTTGAAAACTCGACATCCAGCAAATAGACTCCCGAATTCCATTCATTCCCAAATTCGGAAATGTTGTTTTTTACAATTTCTTCAAACATTACTTTGCCCTGAAGATTAATCACTTTTATTCGTTTGGCATCGTCGGGAATAATAATAAACTTAAAATAATTTTCTGTCGGATTCGGAAAAACGGATAATTGTTCCGATTTTGTTTCGGCAAGTGCCGAAGCATCTGTTTTTATGGTAAATCTTATTGAATCAGCCTTTAACAACCCATCGTCGTCGTACGCTTTGGCTATAAAATTATAATCGCCGACCGGCAAACCCATTGACCAGGTGTGAGAAAAAGGAGCTGAAGTGACTTCACCCATTTTTTTTGTACCATTATAAAATTCTACTTTTTTTATATAACCTTCATTATCTGAGGCGTTTGCACTCAAGGTTATACTTGAATTTGAAAGTATAACAGAATTATTCAACGGTGAAGTAATCGAAATATTCGGTTCTTTATTAATCCGTTTCTTAATGTAATTGTTCCAAATATCAACTATATACCAATAACCCTGACTGGCATACTGATAATCGTAATAATCGTGTGCAGTGGCTTTGGAATAACTGTGATAACCCATTTTGAGTTTATACATTAAATCTTCCGACCCCACATACATCTGGCGTTCTGTGTCCTGAAAGTCAGCATTTGAAGGCCAGTCACCCAAAGCCATCATGGCCGACACCACAGGAATATGCATCATCCAGCCCCACCAACAATATTGAGCATCGCTTCTTTCACTCACATTCGGCACAAAACCATCGGTAACCTGAAATTCCCGGCACATACCCGTTTTCCCCAACACAGGTGATGAACCTCCATTTAAAATATAAGCAAGCCCGGCAGTTGATTTATTGGTCACTGTAAACGGATACATCCAAGCTCCAAGTGCCTTATATAAATCGGTAGGAGTATAGGCTACTCCCTGAGTTGCAGCAGGAGGCGCACCAAAAATATATGGCAAACGTGCCCCAAAAACCTTACCGTTTCCCTTGTCGTATTGAGCTGAGCCGGTTGGATTTTCGAGCAATAGTTTCATCGCAGCATTGTTTGTTCCGGTAGGATAGGAGGTGGTACCGTAAGCTGTCCATGTCTCCAGAATGTTATAAAATTGAAGCGAGTTAAATGTTGAAATGTAAGTGTCATATTTAAAATCAGCAAGTATCTGATTTACAACTGCAGTTCCTCCAAAATAATACCACACAGCAATCATAATACCCACATAACCATCGTTATGATTCGGATTCCAAGTTTTTCCAATGGAGTATGACTGATAAGTGCAACGGCTGGGCCAGTTTTGGATATTACCATGATAATTACCTGTAACGGCAAAAGCACGCATTAGCCAATCCAGTTTATTGATTTCTTCTACTGTAAATTTCATCCAGATTTGAGGCGTTTTCTTCGCAAAAACAATGGCAAAAGCCTGTCCAATATCTTTCCAGCCGGTTAAATCACCACGGCAAGAAGGTTCCTGACTTTTTCCATTTACATCCAATGTAAGTATGTTTTTCAAATGTTCAACTATACGGTCAGTCACTAATTTGCCATCGGTACTTGTTGCTGCCGGATTCAAATAGGCAGTGAGAGCAAGATAGTATAACGCCTTGTCTTTCTGGATGATATTGTTAGTCCAGAGTTCAATATTAATATCGTTACCACCACAATTATGTACCAACGAAATAGTCATCGTTTCGTCGATGTATTTCTGACTGAGATTTTGAGCATTAATTGTTATAATGCCGAAATAAAATATTATGATTAGAAAAATGAACTTAATTGCTTGTTTCATTGGTATTTAGTGACGATATTTTAAATTTTAAAGAATTTCCTATTTGAATCCTGCCCATCAATTTGTTTTACTTTAAAAAAATAAATACCGGTTTGTAACTTTTGAACATTTAATATCATCTTTGATTCATTTCTTGACATAGTAAGGAATATCTTTTTACCGGAAATATCAAAAATGTCAATTGATTTTATTGCCTTGCCACAGCCAACCACCAGAAAGTCCTTAACTGGATTTGGAAAGATAATTTCATCATCAAATTTTGGACTATCAACCGCCGTAACAATTCCTGAAAAGAGAATATCATTATTCCACAAATCAGTTCTAAATGGTGCGGCTGGCAGACCTTCTTTATTTGTAAAATTTGGAACCGGACTAGCCGAATATGCATAAGCCACAATAGTTGGAGAGCTTACACTTGTTGACGAAACAACAACCGTATTACCTTCGATAGTTGCCACTGCAGGATAAAAAACCTTGTCGGCACCGGCAATTTTGAATTCGGTTAATGCAGCTCCACCCCTTGATTGAAGACCTGTTCCTATTGTTGTGGGGTGAAAGGAGATTATCATCTTTCCATTTTGAGCAATACTCGATTTGTAGACTGGCCCCGAGTATGTAATTTCCTGACCATACGATTTTGCCATGGCCCAACGTGCAAGACGCTGACCAATTTCAACTTTATTAATTGGGTGAATATTGGTCGGGTCTGGATCAATCAAATCGATTGTGACTGCCATTCCAGTGTTTGGAAATGTTAACATGTTTGTTTGAGCATCCCTAAAAGCAGGCCAATTTGGATCAGTATAAACCGGTAACTGTGCAAAGTAAAAAGGGAAATTACCAAGTCCCCACTTGGTTCTCCAATCCTGAATCATAGCACCACAGAGTTTCGTATAGAATGTGCCGTTTGAAGCATTTGATTCACCCTGATACCACAGTGCGCCTTTTATTCCAAAAGGAATAAGCGGAGCCACCATTCCATTAAACAAATTTGTTGCTCTTAATTCAGGAGTTGGTGTTGTTGGGGCAGCATCGTAAGGAATAAGTATTTTGGTGTTCAATTCGGCATCACCGGCTAGAGCTTCACGACTAGCCCATGCCTGACAAGATGAACCACCGTAAGCGGTTAACAGCATACCTATTGGTATATTTATGTTTGAATTAAGGTATAATTCACGTCCAAAATAATAAGCAACACCTGAGAAAGTCGCCACATTGGTGGGATTACACTCAAGCCAAGTAGCTTCGCAATTGTCTACAACCAGTGGCTGGGAATTTCTGGGTACTTTAAATAATCTAATATTTGGATAAGTTGCTGCTGCAATCTCGGAAGTGTAGTTCAATACGCCACGTGTCCATGGTAAATTAGGTGTCATAGTGAATTCCATATTCGATTGACCGGAACAAATCCACACATCACCAATTAAAATATTGCTAAGAACCACAGTATTAGAAGCACCTTTGAAAGTAAGGGTATATTGTGGTGCTTGACCCGAAACGGCTTTTGGTGTTTGAATTTTTGCAGTCCATTTTTTATCTGCACCGGCTTTTACAGTAACGGTTCGCCCCCAACTACCTGTTATTTCTACACTTTCGTTAGCAGGTGCCCAACCCCAAAGTGAAGTAAGCATATCTTGCTGTAGTACCATGTTGCTGCTAAATACATTTGGAAGCGTAACTTTTGTGATTCCGGGAGGAGCAATCAGAGTTACATCATCGAAATACCATTTTTCCAAATTGTGTGTGTTATCTCCAAAATCAAAACTGAGTACAATGCGATCATATAAATTGGTTTTGGCCTTAGGAAGGTCAAAATAAAGTTCTTCCCATTCGCTTACTTTAGTAGTAGCTACAGTAACACTAACATAATCAACCGTTTTGTTTAGGCTGTTTTCTAATTTTAAAACTACATTTCCAATTCTTGGGGAATAAACTTTCATTTTGAACGTGTGCATGGTAGAAAGATCCATCTTAGTATACAATACTGAATTGTAAATTCCCTCATAAGTTGAAGCAGTAGAACTTGTTACCTGACCAACGAAAGCACTTGTATTGATGCCGGTGGCAGAAGGATTGGCTACTTTCTGAAAAGTTGCACCACTAAAAGTAGTAAATGCAGCATCTACATCGTCAAAATTAGCATATATATTCCCGGTTTGGGCTTGCGAAAATTGACTGTAAAAAGCAGAAAAAAATAGAATTGCAATAATTAGTTTTTTCATGGTATTTTTTTTAAAATTGATCTTTACATTGAGTTTTTGAATCCAAAGTATCTATATTTGCGAAATTTCAAATACCGAACTTGATAAAGCTTGATTTGAAGAAACCGTAAGGCCAACTTTCATTAAGTAGTCGCCGCTAAATATTTTGCCATCTTCAGAAAATTTAGATTTAGGTTCGGGGAAAAGATTAATTTCCTGCACTTTATAGTTTTTATCAGCAGCAAGCCCGCGAAGTTTTACCCGATTGAAAACTTCGCCAAAGCGCGTATTCAAGGTATAACTGAACAAAATTACTTTTGATTTTGACTCATTGGAAAATAATACCACAGCGCGGTTATTTTCGTAAGGCGATACCAAGCGATACATAGTTCCAAACCATATAATATCGCTGATTCGTTTATAATTCACAACAGCATCCTGACTGAATTTCAATTCTTTATCATTCAAATGTGAAATCTGAATGTCATAACCCATTTTGCCCATCATGGCCACATCGGTTTTAAACTTGATGGATTGTTTACCCCAGGAAGTAATATGGTTACATGTGGCAATTGTGGGCATGTAATATGAATAACCCCATTGAATAAACACTCGTTCATAAGGATCGGTATTATCGCTTGGCCAAAACTCCGTGAAATACCTCAAGGCTTTATAATCAATACGACCGCCGCCACCCGAACACAGCATAATTGGTAAATGTGGATATTTCTGTCGAACGCGTTCAAAAATTTTATATAAAGCTTCTACATATTCAATATAAAGTGCCGATTGATTATCCTTGAGATAGGGCGAGTAAGAACTCGTCATAGGTCTGTTACAATCCCATTTGATATAAGCTATGCCGGGGTTGTCGGTCATAATTTTATCCAATACTCCATAAACAAAATCCTGTACTTTAGGATTGGGTAAATCGAGCACCAACTGGTTGCGACTAAAATGCTCAGGACGGTTTGGTAAGCGGATAATCCAATCGGGGTGTTTTTCGTACAATTCGCTTTTCGGATTTACCATTTCAGGCTCAATCCAGATGCCGAATTTCACACCTTGTTTGTCGGCTTCTTTCACCAACACGGCAATTCCATTTGGAAGCTTGGTTTTATTCGGTTCCCAGTCGCCCAGCGATGTTTTATCGTTATTCCGTGGATATTTATTGGCAAACCAACCATCATCCAACAAAAACATATCTACACCAAGTTTCTTAGCGTCTCCGATAAGTCCGGTTAGTTTCTGTTCATTGAAATCAAAAAACGTTGTTTCCCAATTGTTGAGCAATGTTAATCGTGGTTTATCGCCATCAAGCAATGAGTATTTTCGTGTCCAACGTTGTAAATTTTGACTGGCAAGTTCTTTACCTGAATGACTATAAGCAAAAATAAATGAAGGAGTTACAAATATTTTCCCCGGTATCAGTTTATATTCCGAGGCATAGGGATTAATTCCCGAAATAATGCGTAATGAATTTTTGTTATTAACTTCGAATGTAAATTTGAAATTCCCGGTCCATGCCAACGTCCCGGCCAACACTTCACCGTTGTTTTCATCAGCAGCTTTATTTAGCCCAATCATAAAAAAAGGAGTTTGATACACATCGGCGCGGGTTCCCAGCTTGCTGTCAATCACTTTAATCCCTGAAGTCAGTTGACTTTCTTCCATCCTCATTTCTTGTGCCCAGTCGGAGTGAAATTGGGTTAGCCAGTAAACCGAAGCATTCAAATGCAACATGGCCGACGAAAAATTGAAAAGAGTTAGCGGTTTTTTTTCCTGATGAACAATTTCAACCCATTGCTCAATAATATCCTCGGAATAATAGGCTTTAAAATGAAGACTTACTTCAAAGGGATATTGATTGTCTTTGAGGAATATAACAGTTTCGGTTACATTATCATCGATTCTATTTGTCAGATATTTTACATATTGAAGTTCTAGTGATGGATTACCATCGTTATGGACAGTGCGTATGGCAGATTCAAAAAGATCGCTTCCGCCAAAAGGAATATAAATTTCGTGTTTTTCATAGTCTGATTTCAAAAGTTCAATATTATTATTGAGTTTCTGACCAAGAAAAAGTTGGTAGACTTTATGATTTTGAGCCACAGAATAAACAAGTTCATTGTTCTTTGTCCGGATAGCGATAATGGAATCAGATTGTGCAAAAACGATATTTCCACCAATCAATATAAGCAGTAATATAACTGATTTTCTCATAATATTTAGATGCTAAAAATGGATGATAAGCAATTCTATTTTTCAAAAAAAGAAGGGTGGTAGAAACTACCACCCTTCATTCATCAATCATGAAAATAACTATTAATCATTCTATTTCAAAAACTTAGAAGTAACGCCGTTCACACGGATAAT
>CAIKVR010000254.1 GCA_903830915.1 uncultured Bacteroidales bacterium | reverse complement strand
CGGGTTCGAGCCCCGTTCTCCACCCTTACTAAAATGCAATTTAAAAGGAAGGACATTCAGTTCTTCCTTTTTTCTTTAGTATCTTCCTTATTATCAATCTTTTTATCAGGTTTAGATTCCAAATCAATACTATCAGTTGCTTTGTATAAGTCAACGAAATCATACCCCTTTTTTGATAATTCAAACAATAATTTGTAAAGCTGAGTGTAAAATTTATCTTTCCGGCGATTATCATTACCCAAATGGAAAAGCATAATATTACCATTCAATCCTTGTTTTGCTTCAATCTGTAATATTTGACTGTAGATTTCTGTACTTGGGAAATAATTTTCACGCATTTCGGGAATTGAAATATCTTTATTGGAAAGCAGTTCAGGTGTACAGTTAATGAGTTGAATTCCAACTTCACGACACCAAACTGCAATACTGTCGTTGTGCCATTCGCGGGAAGGCAAAAAGAAAGGTGCCAGATTTTTAGCAATTCCAAAGCGTTCCATGGCTTTATAATTCGCTTTTAAATCGTTTGAAAATTGTGATTTAGTCACATTCATCGAATCATGGTTTTGCAAAGAGCAGTATAACAAATACTTATCAGAATACCCACCCAAATAATGCCCATCACTTATTAAAGTTTCGATTATTGGTTTATTTTTACCTGAACGGTAAAAATCACCGGTAAAAAAGAAAGAGGCTTTTATATTAAGCTTTTTCAGCGCACTTCTGATTGTTTTATAACCATCGGTAAATTGATGTTCCGCGAAAACAAGACTGATTTGTTTTTTTGTTGAATCCGTGGAAGTTATAGCTCCCAAGCTGTATTGATTTTTATCAACAGTTTTTGCCGGAACTCCATCTGACTGTTTTCCGGAAAGTAAATACGACAGTGAAGTTGTTGCATCAAGAGAAGGAACATTTGTTACAAAATCTGTATTATCATCGTAAAAAACAGCCCAATCTGACTGAAAACGCTCGTAGTTATTGTTCTTATCCAAATTTATTCCCTGCAAAGAATTATATACTTGGTTTTGAACTGCTCCTGAAATTAGACTTCCCTTATTAGCAGTTTGCAAAGTATTATTAAACAAAGTTCCGTTTCCGATCAATCCATTCAACATAATTTTCCCCCACGGATTTCGTCCGAAAAGCCAGTCTGTCAGACAAGTTTCCATATCCAGAAATGAAGAATCATTGGTAAGCGAGCGATAAAGCCGACATTCGGAAGCAAGTGCCACAATCAGATTATTTGAATTCACAACTAAAGGAACTCCTACATTAAACGGATTTGCTGAGGCATACGAACTCATTCTCCTGAGACCATTGAGTAGATTTTCTTTAAATTCATTTTGGTAACGGGGATTTTCGACATTGACAAGCATAAAATGGCCGTAGTTAATAAATGGATACCATTGATAATGTGACAATGTGTCTGAACACATCCAGGGAGAAACCGGTTCCATTCGGCCAAAACGAACTCCTTCTTTAAGGTAATCGGGATTGAAAGTTAGTTGATAAAGTTGAATTGCAGCCTGTTCCATATCATCACTCCAGTTGTCTTCTTTGGAATAAAAGCCTGTTTTATAAGGAATTCCCTGACAAACTCCGGGAAAGTTTTTCCCTAATGTAAAAGCATTGATTGCTTTAGAACTGAGTGAATCAGCAAATGCAGGATAATATTTAGCCAGTAATTGTGAACCCAATGCAAAAGCAGAGCTGTATTTACCAGCAATGGATGCAATTCCATTAGAATGATTCGGAGTGAAAAATCCCTGTGGTTTTCCGGTGGCAATAAATACCGGACGACCAACTTCTTGATTTACAGTACTACTAACGCGTTCGTCAAAGCTGATATTGTTTGTTTCGTTCTGAGTATTTTCGCCAACCTGATGATACATAAGTTCATTTTCAGGATACATTTTCAACAACCAATCCAATCCCCATTTGGCTTCATCCAAAACATCAGGAATACCGTTAGGAACATCATTTCCATTGGCATCATATTTATCGGAAAATGCGCCCGGATTCATTTGATAAGAAAACAATAACTGATAAACAGCTACCGCAGATATTGACCCGGACTGAATTACACTTCCACTTTCGTGCCAACCTCCGGCTATATCTACTGATTTTGGTAACTTTACGTTAATGTTTTGGCTACCTTTTCGGGAATATTTCGATTGAGATGATTTCAAGCTTTTGTCGGGCTCAACCTGTCTGAATTCAGAAAATTTTTGGTCAGTTCCGGTTGTTTCATACCCTTCCATCGGGTGGCTATCAGTTCGAAATTCGGTATTATTTCCGCATCGTTGCTGACGCAAATATTTTAGAAGAAAATCAGCCGAACCAAGATATATATTTTTGTTTATGTAAATTGTGGGAGAATAAGTTTGATTCGCCTTTATATAAAATGCTCCTTGGTTTTTAAACGATGAAAAATCAAGGATAAAAGTACTTTTTGAAGAGTTGAATTTGCCTTTTGTTGTAACGGAATTAAACACAGCTACTTCTTCGTTTGTTAGTGCATCATGAATACTGAACTGTTTAATATTCTGCTCCGCTTCACTCAGAAAAATCGCCTTCTTAACGGAGTTTGGCAGATAACCAAGCCGGTTTATCCGAATCCACGAATTAATGCCAAAAGCATAAATACTTATGTAAAAAGTCGTTATAATTACTAAACCTATCTTTTTAATCATTCTCCGCAAGCTTTTTGTTGCAAATGTAGCGGAAATAATTGAAACGACAAATGGAAAATTATTGAGAAAAAAATATTACTTTTGTGGCTAATTTTGATTTGACAAATTACAATATAATTATAAACAAATGAAAGTATTAAAATTCGGCGGAACATCCGTAGGTTCTGCTGCCAGAATGAAAGATGTTGCTAAGTTGATTTGTGATGGGGAGCAAAAAATAGTGGTTTTGTCGGCGATGTCAGGCACTACCAACAGCCTGGTGGAAATTTCAGATTATCTGTATAAGACAAACAACGCAGGTGCTTTGGAACGAATCAATGCATTGGAGCAAAAATATATCGACGTAGTTGAAGAATTATATTCAACCGAAAAATATAAATCGGAAGCAAAAGCAGAATTAAAATCTCATTTCGAATATCTTCGTTCATTTTCAAAAGCAGTATTTACATTATTCGAAGAGAAAGCAGTGTTGGCTGAAGGTGAAATGCTTTCAACCGCAATGTTCCAACTTTATTTACAGGAAATTGGCGAAAACAGCACACTGCTCCCTGCACTCGAATACATGCGAATTGATAAAAACGCTGAACCCGATACCAATTATATAGCTGAAAATCTAGCCAAACAACTTGAACTTCAGCCTGATAAAATGATTTACATTACTCAGGGTTTTGTTTGCCGTAATTTCTATGGAGAAATCGATAATCTCCAACGGGGCGGCAGTGATTACACAGCATCGTTGGTTGGTGCTGCGGTGAAAGCTTCAGAAATTCAGATTTGGACGGATATTGATGGCATGCACAACAACGATCCTCGTATTGTTGAAGGCACTAAGCCGGTTCCGGTTTTGCATTTCGAGGAAGCTGCCGAGTTAGCATATTTTGGTGCAAAAATCCTTCATCCTACCTGCATTCTACCTGCCAAACTGGCTAACATTCCGGTTCGATTGCTGAACACGATGGAACCTGAAGCTCACGGAACGCTGATTTCGACCCAAAGCAAAAAAGGTAAAATTGAAGCTGTAGCAGCCAAAGACGGTATTACGGCAATTAAAGTAAAATCGGGCCGTATGTTGCTGGCTCACGGATTCCTACGCAAAGTATTCGAGATTTTCGAATCGCATCATACTCCAATTGATATGGTAACTACTTCGGAAGTTGGAGTTTCGGTGTCAATTGATAATGCCAAAAAACTGGACGAAATAGTAAACGATTTGAAGAAATTCGGAACAGTTACTGTTGATAAGGACATGGTGATTATTTGCGTGGTTGGTGATATGCCATTCGAAAATGTTGGTTTTCAGGCAAAAGTTGTTGGCGCACTGAGCGAAATTCCAGTACGCATGATTTCGTATGGTGGAAGCAATTACAACATCTCATTTCTGATTAAAGCTGAAGACAAAAAACGTGCGTTGAATGATCTGAGTGCTGCGCTTTTTAATTGACAGTTGACAGTTTTTAGCATAAAAGATTGGAAATACCAATCTAAAAATTAAATGAAACAAAAGAAAAGAGAATGGAACGCTGATTTACACTGATATAACGGATAAAAAAAACGGATTAGAAATACCGATTAATCGGTATTGATTAATCGGTATTGATTAAAGAGCAAAATCAAAAATGCTTGCATTTTTATAATCCGTTTAAAATCAGCTTAAACCGCGAAAATCTGCGTTCTATTAATCATTTGTTTCTTAAGAGTTGATAGCGAAAACTTATAACTTTCAACTTGTAACTTGTAACTTGTAACTTTTTTATGATTAAAGGAAAATTCCCTATAAACAAATTCAACGAGATTCAAACGCCATTTTATTATTATGATTTGGATGTGTTGCGCAAAACATTGGAAGAAATAAATACTGAATCTCAGAAATCGGATTTTCATGTTCATTATGCCATGAAAGCCAATGTGAATCCAAGTATACTTGCCGTAATTAAAGATGCCGGACTGGGTGCCGACTGCGTAAGTGGGGGAGAAGTACAGGCTGCGCTCGATGCAGGAATTCCTGCCTCAAAAGTGGTATTTGCCGGAGTTGGAAAAGCTGATTGGGAAATAAATCTTGGCTTGGAAAATGACATCTTCTGCTTTAATGCCGAATCAGTTCCGGAACTGGAAGTAATCAACGAACTGGCAGTTGCTAAAGGCAAAACTGCTAACGTTGCATTGCGTATTAATCCGAATGTGGATGCTCATACCCATCATTATATTACCACCGGAACGAATGAAAATAAGTTCGGTATCAATATGGAAGATATTGATTCAGTAGTTGATTTGATTAAAACGTTGACAAATGTAAAGCTGATTGGAATCCATTTTCATATTGGTTCACAAATTACTGATATGACAGCCTTTCATAACCTGTGTATTCGTGTGAATGAGTTACAGGAACAATTTTTGGCAAAGGGTGTGACACTCAAAAATATCAATGTTGGAGGTGGTTTAGGTATCAATTATGAACATCCGAATCATTTTCCGATTCCGGAATTTGAAGCATTCTTCAAAGTTTACCGCGATCATTTGAATTTATTACCCGGACAAACGCTTCACTTTGAATTGGGACGTGCGGTAGTGGCACAATGCGGAACTCTGATTTCGAAAGTGCTATATGTCAAACAGGGAGCGACAAAGAAATTTGCTATTCTGGATGCAGGTTTCACCGATTTGATTCGTCCGGCTTTGTATCAGGCTTTTCACCTGATTGAAAATATCAGCTCAGAACTTACCACTGAAGCGTATGATGTGGTAGGCCCAATTTGCGAATCGTCCGACACTTTTGCCAAAGATTTTGTTCTGAATCAAACCAAACGTGGCGATTTGATTGCCCTGCGTTCGGCTGGTGCTTATGGTGAAATTATGGCATCGCAATACAATTTGCGGAAATTGCCCAAAGCATACACTTCTGACGAATTAAAATAGCCCCAAACCCATAAAAGGGGATTAAGGAAACAAAAATAACGGCTAATTAAACAATTAATAGTAATTTAAAATCCCTTTTAGGGACTAGGGGCCATAAAATGAATTTATACGGTTTCTCCTTCTCTTTGATTGAATTGATAGTGTTTGGCATTCTGCTGACTACGTTCTTTTATCAACTTTATTTCTACACCAGATATTTGAACGGAGTTCTTCGGTTACGACGAAAAATAAAAGATGGAAAAGTTCCTTTTCAGGCTGAACAACCTCCGGTTTCAGTTATAATCTGTTCCAAAGACGAGTCCGAAAACCTTCGCAACTTTCTTCCCCTTGTACTTGAACAGGATTATCCCGAATTTGAAGTTATTGTAATAAATGATGGTTCAACGGATGATACTGATGAATTATTACGTGATTTGCGTGAAAAATATCCTCACTTACGAACTACATTTGTTCCGGTAGGTGCCAACAACGCAAGTACAAAGAAATTAGGGATTACTCTTGGAATAAAAGCATCAAAACATGACTATCTTTTACTTACGGATGCAGATTGTGTGCCGGAAGATAAAACCTGGATAGCTCGTATGATGCGTAATTTTACCCGCGAAACTGATTTTGTTTTAGGATATGGGGCATATTTTCAGAAAAAAGGATTTCTGAATCACCTGATAACATACGATACATTGTTTATTGCATTACAATATCTTGGAATGGCTACTGCCCGTAAACCATACATGGGTGTAGGACGAAATCTGGCTTATCGTAAAGAAACATTTTTTGCTCAAAAAGGATTTGCCTCCACCCTTCATCTTAGTTCGGGAGATGACGATTTATTGGTTAATAAAGCATCTAACCCCTGGAATACCCGCATTGAAATTGCAGCTGACAGTATTACATGGTCTGAACCAAATAAAACTTTCAGAGGTTGGTTTTATCAAAAGGAACGGCATCTTTCCGTTTCACCTCATTACAAAGTATCGAGTAAATTCCGGCTTTTTTTGGAACCGACATCACGTGGAATTTTCTATCTGACCCTGATTTTGGCATTAGTCTTCGGTAATATGATAACCCAAATTGCCACAGGAGTTATTTTTCTGACACGTTACCTCGTGCAGGCTATAATTATCAATCAATCTTCTAAACACTTTGGTGGTCGACGATATATAAGTTCTTTAGCTCTATTTGATGTTTTACTTCCACTAATCAACCTCTATATTATTATTTTTGGTCGCAAAAGCACCAATAGATGGTGAACACCAACTGTTTTATAACAAACAACGACCGCTTCGAATCTCGAAGCGGTCGTTGTTTATATTATCGACGGGGTGGCTTTGTGATATTTTCGGTTATAGCTGAATATTTTCGAAAATATTTCTAAGAAATCCGATGACCTGTCAAAGAAATTCCCTGCAAGAATGTGAACTTGCAGGGAATTGAGGTTTAAAAATATGATTCAGTGACTATTCTTCATTAATTTCTGTTTGCAATATTCTCACTTCATTTTCAAGAATCGGCAAATACTTGTTTACTATCAACCATATTACGTCTTCTGAAACACTATCATAACCATGAATGATTCGATTACGGGTATCAACAATTTTGCGCGAATCCGATATCTTAATATCGGGATATGCTTTTAATAATCTATCCATTGCCTCCCCGATTATTTCAATATTTCGTTCAATAGCTTTTCGGGTTTTCAAATCTTTTTGAAAAACATAAAAATCTCGTTTTAGTGGCAAAAAATCATTTATTTCTGCAATGGATTGCTCAATATCCTTTAAACATGCCAACCTATCAATTAACTTTTTAGCTGCCATAAATCAATATTTTTGATTGTTCTATACTTTGCCTGAAATATTGATTCTTAATGGCTTTATTTTCGAGTAAATCAATATTACGTTTAAACAAATCCTGTAATGCAAACTTTAAATTGAAGTAATTATCGGCATAGTCAAATGGATCAGTAGCATCAATATCTACAACCAGATCTATATCACTTTTCTTTGTAAATTCATTAGTCAGTACAGAACCAAACACATACAAAGTCTTTACCTTATTACTAAGGCAAAGTTTACTTATTTCGTTTTTATATCTGTCTAAATACATAGTTGCTTTTAAATTTATTACGATGCAAAAATACAATTAAATCTGCATTTATCATATTATTAAAAGAAATTCCCTGTAAGAATGAACTTGTAGGGAATTTATTAATCCATTGTCGGCTGACATGTTTATATTATCGATGGGGTGGCTTGGAGCCACCCCGTCGGTGGAAATCAAATGTATTTGCTATTATTCTTCTTGGAACATCAGGCTTTCAAAGCTGTTAGCATGCCTGTAGCACGACTTCCAATTGAAATTCCAATACTGATTAAGAAAGCGTTGAAAATAGTTTGATTGTAATTATAGAACCAAAAACGACCGTTTCGAAATTTCGAAAAGGTCGTTTTTTAGTTTTTATTCTTTAATTCTTTATCAATTTCTTCTCTACAGTTCCTTTATTAGTAATTATCTTTACAATATAAAGACTTATTGGAAAAATACATACTATTTACTTATAGTTCCTAAAGGTGTTCCAGAAAGTGAATTATTTGTCCAATTTCCATAATAATCAAAACCATAAGCATAAGAATTTGTATAAATTACGGTTTCTAATGACGATGATGTACCTCCAATTGGAGTACCCGAGAGTGATTGTGATTTCCAATAGCCATTAACACGCTGTGCACCTGACATAGAATTATAAACTATAGAATTAAAAGCATATGCATAAGAATTTGTGTAAATTACAATTTGTTCACCATTACTTAAAGCACCAATTGGCGTGCCAGAAAGTGATTGTGTTGTCCAATTCCCGTAATAATCAATACCATATGCATAAGAGTTTGTGTAAATTACAATTCCATAATTGGATGAAGCATATCCTAAAGGTATACCAGATAGTGATTGCGATTTCCAATAACCATTAACACGTTGAGCACCAGTCATAGAATTATTAACTATGGAATTATATGCATACGCATAAGAACTTGTGTAAATTACAATTTGCTCTCCAGTTCCAGATCTGATAGTATTAGATGTTGTCGAATTATTAGCTTTTTCTGCATATAATGCATATGGCACACTTAATAATTGGCTTGTACCTGAAATTGAATAATTTGTCCCACCAGTGGGATCGGTTTCTGTCTTTACATAATATGAATCAGAGGACCAATCAATGGATGAAAATGATCCAGAAACAATTGTTCCCCCACCTATTTCAAGAGTAACTAAACCATTAGTATTAGCATTTACAGCCTGTGTCTCTGAATACACCACAGT
>CAIKVR010000253.1 GCA_903830915.1 uncultured Bacteroidales bacterium | reverse complement strand
GAAAACCTGAGTAACTGGTATGTGCGCCTCAACCGCAAACGCTACTGGGGTGGTGCGTACGACGAAGATAAAATTGCTGCCTATCAGACACTTTATACTTGCCTGGAAACAGTTGCACGACTGATGGCACCTATCGCACCGTTTTTTGCCGACCAATTGTTCCTTGATTTGAATGCTGTAACCGGAAAAGACGATAATGAATCTATTCACCTCGCCGATTTTCCAAGCTACGATGAAGCCCTGATAGATTCCAATTTGGAAGAATGCATGCAGTTGGCACAGCAAACTTCGTCAATGATTCTGGCACTACGCCGAAAAGCTGAGAAAAAAGTGCGTCAGCCATTGACTAAGGCGGTGGTTCCTGCACCCGACGAAATAACTTTCAAACAGCTGAGTTATATTGCCGAACTGGTGAAAGCCGAGGTGAACGTAAAGGAATTGGAAATTATTCCGGCTGATACCGATATGGAGAATCTGGTAAAGAAAATCAAACCGAATTTCAAAACACTCGGTAAGAAATACGGCAAACAAATGAAAGAGATTGCAACCGCTTTCGGAGCAATTACAAGTCATGAAATAAGCGAGATTGAGCAAAATGGTAAATATACATTAAAACTAGCTTCGGGTGATGTGGAAATTACCACCGAAGATGTTGAAATTATTACCGAAGATATGCCGGGATGGTTGGTTGCTAATGAAGGTAGGTTGACTGTGGCGCTGGACATTACCGTTACAGAAGAATTGCAGCGAGAAGGTATTGCCCGTGAACTTGTGAACCGCATTCAAAATATTCGAAAGTCAAACGGGTACGAAATTATTGACAAAATTGTGATTGAAATTGAAAGCCGTGACGAAATTGAAGAAGCAGTTAAAGAATATGCAAATTATATAGCCACACAAACATTAGCAAACTCGGTTTTGCTGAAAGATATTGTATCGGATGCCACTGAACTCGACTTTGAAGATTACATGGTAAAAGTTTCGGTAAAAAAGGATTAATGACACTTGTTCAAAATTTAATATCAAAATAATTGTTCAACTGAAAGTATTTAGTTATTTTCGCAGATTATTTAAAGCTGACAGATTTTGGGGTTAGTTATACTATTGAGGAGAATTCATTTAAAATATACAACTATGGCAGAAAAAACAAGATATACAGATGCAGAATTGGAAGAGTTTCGTGCACTGATAAATGAAAAACTTGACAAAGCTCAGAAAGAATACGAAGAGTTACGATTGGCAATTGCTAATCTGGATGGTAACGATGTTATGGATACATCTCCTACGTTTAAGGTGTTGGAAGAAGGTGCTTCAACCCTTTCAAAAGAAGAAGCCGGTCGGTTGGCTCAACGTCAGATGAAGTTTATTCAGCACTTGCAGTCAGCTATGATTCGTATAGAAAATAAAACGTATGGCATATGCCGCGAAACTGGCAAACTGATACCCAAAGAACGTTTACGCGCCGTTCCTCATGCCACATTGAGCATTGAAGCCAAAAACGATCAAAGATAATCGCATCCTAAAACCATTTCAATTCGGCAACGGAATTAATCTCTGTTGCCGAATTTGTGTTTAAAAAAACCTAATTTCATGTCAATTGCAAAAAAGTCCATTCTTCTTATCCTACTTATTCTGATTGTAGATCAGGTAGTTAAAGTTTATGTAAAACTGCATTTCAGTTTAGGAGAATCAGTTGAAGTCTTTAGTTGGTTCAAAATTTATTTTATCGAGAACAACGGTATGGCTTTCGGTATGGAATTGATAGGTAAATTATTTTTGACTCTTTTCAGAATTGTTGCGGTAGGAGCATTGGCTTATTATATTCGGTTACTGATTAAAAAACAGGTTCATACCGGTTATGTTCTTACTGTTTCATTGGTACTTGCAGGTGCTGCAGGAAATATTTTAGATTCCTTGTTTTATGGACTTATTTTCAGCGTTAGCCATTATATGGGGCCAGTAGCTACACTTCTTCCTGAAGGTGGTGGTTATGCAGGACTATTCTATGGTAAGGTAGTTGATATGCTTTATTTCCCAATTATAAAAAATACTGCCGGTGAAACACTCTTTTTTAGTCCTATATTTAATATTGCCGATTCGGCTATTACGGTTGCTGTTACAATAATTTTGCTGTTTTTCCGTAAAGAATTGAATGAAAGTCTTGAAACAAAAAAAGAAGATGAAACTACTGTCGAATTTTAAACCACTACACTTACTTTTGTTCGGAGTTGTAGCCGCACTGATTTTGTCGGGTTGTTTCCGACCTAAAGGCGTTTTGAGTCGGGACAAAATGACTGATGTACTGGTGGATATGCACAAAACCGATGCCTTGTTGGCCGAGAAAAATATTGCTTATGGTCAGTATTCAAAGAAAGCACAATACTATAATTATATTTTCAAAAAACACGGAATTACCAAGGCTGAATTCGATTCCACGCTTGTATGGTACACTAAAAATCCGATTAAATTTGAGAATATGTACGAAGATGTTCTCAAAAAGCTGACTGTTTTACAAAAAGATGTGGATGACAACAAGTTTCACCCGATTGATTATGCCAATATTGGTAAAATTCGGTCGAATATTTGGCTAAAACCAACTCACCATAAGTTTACGAAAGATTCAGTCCGCACAAAACTTGATTTTGAAATAAAACAAGCTGATTTTTTATATCGTGATGTGTATGAACTGAAGTTGATGCTCAAAATTCCTAAGGAAGATTCCTGCAAAAAGCAACGTATCGAAATGCGTATCAATTACTATAACGGCACTTCCGATCATACTTATACATTGGTTAAGAATGATGGTTTAACTCGTCGGTTTACTCTTCGGATGCCAGCTTACCGAAAGTTGAAAGTCAAATCAATTTCCGGATGTCTGCTGGGTAGTTCGGCTTATAAAGGAGTATTTCATTCCACACTCGATAGTATCAAATTGATACGGGAATTTAATTCATTGCAAATTGATAGTTTACGCCGATTAGTACAGGAAGCAGACACGACACATTACGTTGGTGCTCCAAGTTTTGATTACTTGCTTGCACCGCAACCAGCTGTTCATTCGTTTAGAAAAAGTAGAATACTGAAGCCTTTATGATAAACAGAGTTAGCAGCCATTTCTTGTTTTGCGAACCTGACAGAATTCTTCGACAATCAGTTATTGAGCGTGATGAAAATCAAACGGTTAAGGCCATTTTTAGCCTGACTGACAAAAATGTGGAAACCGCTCAAACTTCGTTTTTCGATGGTGTGATAAGTGCCGAAATTGTGTCGCTTAAGCTAAACACAATCGAAGAACAACTTATCCGAATCGGGAATAAATATAATTACGTTGATTTTTCTCAGAAGAATCCAGTCATTGATTTCACAATAAATAAACAACTGCTAATAGATTTTGGAACAGAAGATACGAATGAAATAAACAAGATACTTAGAAAAAAAAGAGATTTATTTGCTGGTTTTTCGATTTTTGATTTCATTGCATCCTGCGTATATTACCCGACTTTATTAGTAGGTAGAAATGCAGTTTTAGAATTAAATAAAAGCACGAAACTAATTCTTTGGGAGCAGGTTGATTTGGTCAATAAGCAGCTAAAACCCAATACCTGTATTCGTAAAATATAATAATCCCAATTAAGTATTTAAACAATAAGCGGTTCATTGCGTTATTTTAAGGCAAATCAATTCAGAGTAAAACATACATCAGGGCATAAAACATGTGGCAGATTTTTATAGGCAGCTTATTATTAGGACTCGTTCATCCTTTAGTACCAAATCACTGGATTCCGCTGATTGCCATCTCCAAAACTGAAAAATGGACCACCCGCGAATCTATTTTTGCCACCCTGATAACCGGTTTCTCGCACACCATAAGTACCATTATTATTGGTATTATTGTTGGTTTTGTGGGAATCAAACTTTCCGAAAGTTATAGCTATATAACCCGCATAGCAGCGCCTGTAGTTTTGCTTGCTATTGGACTGATTTACATTGGATTAGATTTCTGCGCCAAACATCAGCATCACCATTTTGCAATTGATAAAACTAAGATTAAGGCAAAAAAATCGAAAACAGCGGTACTGATTAGTTTATGTATCGGTATGTTTCTTTCGCCCTGCATTGAGATTGAAGCCTATTATTTTCAAGCTGCAACCAAAGGTTGGTTGGGCATTCTGATAGTTTCGTCGGTTTATCTCATTGTTACCCTAACCATGATGGTGGCACTGGTTTATCTCGGACTGAAAGG
>CAIKVR010000252.1 GCA_903830915.1 uncultured Bacteroidales bacterium | reverse complement strand
GGGCTGATTTAAGGCATACGCCCCTGTATTATTCCAGTTTTGACCATACACAGCCGTAATATCGTTGCCCAACGACAGCACTTTGTTGGCATAAGCCGAAATATTACCTACAACCGTCCAGGTAAAGCCCTTTTGTAAAATAATATCAGTGGCTACTTCCACTTCAAAACCTTTGTTTTCAATTTCTCCTGCATTGGTCCAATAGTTTGAAAATCCTGTAGTTGGTGCCAGATTCAGGTTGATAAGCAAGTCTGATGTTTTTTTATAAAACAGATCTGCTGTCAATCTAATTCGATTATTGAAAATCCCCAAGTCAACTCCGCCATTGTATTGCGCAGTGGTTTCCCATTTTAAGTCTGGATTACCCACGTTCCCACTTTTAATACCAGTGGTTAAAACTCCTCCTACGGGATAATAATTATTGGATAAGCCAGTCAAAGTCTGCATGGCTGCCACCGATTGATTTCCAGTCAGACCATAGCTGAATCTTAGTTTCAAATTCGAAATTTCATTCTTTAAATCCTTCATAAATGGTTCTTCGTTTACTCGCCATGCAAAAGCCCCTGAAGGGAAAAAGTTCCATTTTTGTGCTAGTTTACTACTTCCGTCTGCCCGACCCGAGAAAGTGAAAATATACTTGTTATAAAGAGTATAATTTATACGGGTTAAAAATGAAGCTAACATACTGCTATAGGTCTGTGTTAATGTTTTATCTTGTGCTGAGCCAATCTGAAAATTGTAATAGCCCAAACTTTCATTGTCGAATCCTTTTGAACCAACAGCCATATTTTGAACTTTCGAATTCTGGTAGGTAAAACCAACAACAGCATTTAGTCGATTGTTTTTATTAAAATCGCGGTAATAGGAAAGCAATTGTTCTGAATTCAGGCTATAGTAGCGGTTGTCATTCCGTTGAGCATATCCTTTGGCCTGAGCATCGGCGTAGGTTCCAATTCCTTCAAATGATTCTCTGATCATGTAATTATCACTTATACCAAAAGTTGATTTGAATTTCAAAAATCTGGATAAAGTAAATTCGGCGTAAGCCTGTGAGCGAATTGAAATATTATTAATGTTATCTTTTACGTTTTCTGCCACATAGAGCGGATTGTTTACAACAGTAGTTTCGAGGCTTCCATCGGTAGTCAATGCGTTCAACAATGGACGGAAAAAAAGAGCACCCAACACCACAGAGCCTCCGGGTTCGCCCCCACGATAGGACTGTTTTGCCATTTGACTATTGAGATTTGTATAATTCACATTTAAGCCCACTTTTAAAATCGAATTGACAGTTCTGTTGAAATTTCCGCCCATACTGTATCGGTCGAATGTAGAATTCAGGATAATGCCTTTCATGGTCATGTAATTACCCGTGATGGCATAGTTAGTTTTATCATCAGCACCCGAAACCGAGATTTGATGATCCTGCGAGAAACTGTTTCTATAAATCAAGTCCTGCCAGTCTGTATTTGGATTGAGTGCGGACAATGAATCTAGTTGCTCTGGTTTATACAAATAACTTCCCGTTGCATTATATTGAGCTTCGTTTTGGTAATCCATAAAGGTACGCGTGCTGAGCATAGGTATTTTTTTTGCCAACTGCGACATATCCATCCGAACTGAATATTGCACTTTTGATCCTTTCTTTCCTTCTTTTGTTTTTATCAACACCACCCCATTGGCACCGCGCGATCCATAAATGGCAGTTGCCGAAGCATCTTTTAGTATCTCGATAGATTCAATGCTGTTGGGATTTATTGTTGCCAATGGATTGAGACTGGTGGAGCGGCTACTGCTTTCGGAACCGCCACCATCGGCCATTTCGACAGGGAAACCATCAATAATATACAAAGGTTGGTTGGAGCCACTAATTGAGCTACCACCTCGAATCAGCATATTGGAAGTTGCCCCAGGTGCGCCATTGTTCATGGTAATATTCACCCCTGCAACTCGCCCTTGCATAAACTGGTCAATTGAACTACCAGCCCCTTCATTCACATTAGTGAGTTTGACAGAAGATAAAGAGCCTGACAAATCGGACTTTTTCATCGTGCCATAACCCACCACCACCACTTCATCCAATTCTTTCGATTCTTCTTTCAACTTAACGTTAATGACTTGTTTGTCTTTTACCGCTATTTCTTGTGTTTGATAACCAATAAATTTGAACACCAGAACTGATTGCGGTGAAATATTTAATTGAAAATCACCATTCGCATCGGTTATCGTACCTGTTTTTCCGTTCTTGTCTATTACATTTACTCCGGGTAGAGGTTCTGAACTTTCGTCCACCACTCTACCTGCAATTTTTTGTGCTTGCAAAGTTAAGGTGGAAAGAATCATACTTAGAAGTATAAAGCTCATCCGCCCAATAATTCTACCTTTTTTAATTCTTGTATTGTTTTTCATTATTATAATTTAAAGTTTGTTTTTAGGCAAATATCTTGGTTCTATATTACCGCTGTTGTGTTTTAAAAAAAGCTATCATTTTGATTTCCATGTCGGCACGTACGTTTGTGTATTGTTTATCATCCACTACATTCATCGTTTCGAGAGG
>CAIKVR010000251.1 GCA_903830915.1 uncultured Bacteroidales bacterium | reverse complement strand
CTACTATTTATTTTCTAATTACAAATTTATGTTATTGAATAACAGCTATTTAAATCTTTCTAAGTTACACTTGAACTACTTTGTTATTCGAACTAAAATCTACAGTATTCAAAACCTGATATATTTGCATTGTCGATAAAAACTTAAATATAATAAATAGTATCAACCCATCAACATTACTACATTATGAAAAACAAAGACTCTTTTTCAAAAACAAAATTATGGAAAATTCTAACAGGGCTTTTTTTAGCAGTATTTTTACTTGCTCTCCCATTGAATTTATCCGGACAAACAACCGTGTTTAGTGATAACTTTTCCAGTGCTTCACTCTCTTCTAGTGGAACTCCCGCTTTGACGTATTCAACTACAATTGGAACAGGTAGTGCTATAACTACCGGTTCAACTCTTGATATCAAAGCTGCAGCATCTGCTGCCGGTACAAGTTATGTGTCGGCCTCTTACCCATCCTCTTCTGTATTTAACACCACTTTAGGTTCTAATACCGGTTTGGTTTCTTGGTCTTTCAACGTAAGACAAAGTAAAGGTTCAGGAAATTTAGGTGGTTTCGATGCCACAAAATATGGTGTAGCAGTAGTGTTAGCTGCTTCTGAGGCCAATCTACTTAGTGCAACTTGTAATGGATACGCTGTTGTATGTAATGGTACTGCTGCTCCTTATGTGTATAGCCTCGTCAGTTTTACAGGAGGTCTGAGCGCAAACTCAAAAGTGACAACTTTTGCTACAGGAACACTTCCCGGTTCAACCTCTCCTAACGTAATGAATGATTATATGAGTATTATGGTTACTTATGACTATAGCGCAAACACATGGAAACTTTATCAACGAGATGATGGAGCAACTGCTTTCGGTGACCCTGCAACTGGGACAACATTAATAACTACAGCGACAAATTCAACTTATACTGCGACCGTATTAGCGAATTTTGGATTTCTGTGGAATTACGGTTCAGCAGCTACTCAGTATAAGGCATCGTTGGACAATTTCAAACTAACAGTAAATGTACCTGTTAGTTGGTCATCTGGCTGGCCTAAAGCCGAAGTTCCTACCCCTACAGGTTTTACAGCCAAAGTAAACTTAAATGTTCCGGGTAAAGCATATTATGTAATTTTAGCAAGCGGTGCAACAGCACCTACTTCAGCACAGGTAAAAGCTGGTTTAAATGCAAGTGGTGGAGCTACCACAAATGGGTCTATAACCTGTGCTGCCGGTGCAACGGAATATGCTGCTGCGGCAGGGGGATCGCTTACAAACTCTACGCCTTACGATGTATACTTTGTAGCTGAAGATGCATCAGGTAGTAACTTACAATCCTCTCCCATTTTAAAATCTGTTACAACAACTGCAGCAGCAACTGCACCAACAATTTCAACCCCAACTGCAACCTCAATTACAAATAGCTCAGCTACTTTGGGTGCAAATATCACTTCTGATGGGGGTGCTACTATTACGGATAGGGGAACTGTTTGGACTACTAATACCGGAGTTGGAATCGGGGATAATAAATTAGATGAAACTGGTAGAACAGCTGGCATATTCAGTCATAATCGTACATCTTTGCCTGCCAAAACTCAAATATTTTATAAAGGTTATGCCACTAATTCAGTTAATACAGTATTATCATCTGAATCAAGTTTCTATACATTGGCAAACGAACCAACGACTCAGGTTACAGGCCTTACGGCTACTGCAGCCAGTTCCTCATCCATTAACCTTGCATGGACTCCCGCAGCTGATGCCGACGGTTATATAATCTTACAAAGACTGGGTGGCACTGCTACAACAGGAAGTCCTGCAGATTTTAATATTTATAGTATTGGAAATTCAATTGGAAATGGAACAGTTGCAGCATATATTACAGGTTCAGCAACTTCATGTTCTATTACGGGTCTCACTTCAAGCACACAATATAGCTATAAGGTGTTTTCTGTAAATTCGGACGGTGTAAATGCTGCAACGTATAATTATTTTACAACAAGTGCTCCATCGGCAAGTGCCACAACGTCAGCAGCTTTAATAGCTACATATACCTGGAATCAAACTGGTACAGCTTCATGGGCTACCGCTTCAAATTGGACACCAAACCGAACTAATCCTGATATTGCAGACATATTGCAGTTTAATGGAGGAGGAAGTATCGTTGTAACGAATGTTCCAACTCAAACAATTGCCCAATTATTAATTTCAAATAACACTACAATTGAATTACAATCAACAGTTGCGGCAACTTTAAGTATTCGTGGCGAAGCTGGAGTTGATTTTGATGTTCAGACAGGTTCTACATTGAATTTAGCTCAGGCAACAAATCCCATTATAGTTGCAATTGGAGCTGGTGCTACTGGTTCTGTTGCCGGTTCAATAGCATTTACTAATTCGGCTCATAAATTAACAGCGAATGATGCAAGTGCGCTGACCTTCCAAAGTGGTGGAATTTTTACTGCAGGCTCTGGATTTACATCCAATGCCTTCGGTGCAGGGACAGCGGGCTCGGTAATTTTTGCTAATGGTTCAAAATACTATGCTTATGCCGGTTCAAATCCTTTCGCAAATGCGTCATCAATAGTTGTGTGGCAAACAGGAAGTACCTATGTGCATAAAAACACTGGTTCACAACCTGCATTGTCTAATAGAACCTATGCGAATTTTGAACTGGATAACGCAACCGGGACAGCTTATACAAGCATAACTCCGCTTACAGTTGATAATCTTATTGTTAGCTCTGGAAGTTGGGGTCTGGGCATAAGTAATGCTTTTACTATAAATGGTAATATCAGTATAGCAAACGGAGCAACACTGAATCTTAATCCGGCAACTGCGGGTACAATTGCATTGAAAGGTGATATCAATGTCGTTTCCGGTGGGATTCTTAATGTTAATCCTTTAGCTACTTTTACCGAGATAATCACACTAAGTGGAACGGGTGCTCAGGCTATAAATAACGCCGGCACGTTTAGTAGTACTACAGATGCTTCATATATTGTCGCAAATTCAACAGGCGTTAACATTGCTTCTAATGTAAGCTTCCCAACTCTAACTATTAATTCGGGTGCTG
>CAIKVR010000250.1 GCA_903830915.1 uncultured Bacteroidales bacterium | reverse complement strand
CGTCCGACTCAAGCAGGGTATCGATTAATTTCGAACGTTTGTTCTTATCGGTTGAATTCAGAAACTCCGCAGCTTTTTCTTTCGAGGGCAATCGACCCGTTACACTTAAATAGCTACGACGCAGAAAAACCTCATCGCTGCATAAAGCCGTTTTTTCTCCTTTTGGAACAAAAAAAGAGTCAATATTTTGTGCTTCGGTAACCGCGTTGGATAACAACAAAACGAAAGCAATTAAATAAATTCTCATAATGTTAGTATTTAAGATTCAGTAAAGCAACTCCCTCAATTTCAACCAGTAATTCATCCCTGCACACAGGAGCACACACATAAAAAACATTTATTCCGGGCAATTCAGCCTCTACCACCTCGCGTACTTTCTGAAAGTCAGCAGCATGCTTTACATATACCCGCAAATGTACAATTTTTAATTCGCCGGAAAAATCAATTCCGTTCTCTTTTATGTTTTCAACCGAAATCAGATGCCTGATAAGCGAGATGGTCTGCATGGTTTGTGCTTTTACACAATCTACACACAAACTTTTTTCACCCAGAATAGCAGCAGTACCGGATATAAAACAACAGGCGTTCTGCCCGTTAATCAGTAGTTTCCCCCTTTCAAACTTAGGCGTTTCCTTTTCTGATGAGTTGGCCAATACCTGTTCCGAATAACGGTGAGCAGCCAATTGAAGCGAATTATTCAGAGGGAACATGCGGGCTGCATGATGAAATTCCACCGCTACCAGACTTACCAGCAACGCATGAATATCCATAGAAATACCTGTAGCTGCCGGAAAACCATTTTTCCATGTGGAATCTTTATAAAAAAGGGCACGTTTGTTGTTGAATTCCTGATAGTTCTGAAGATTATTTTCAACCGCTGTGATATGACCGATATAATTCCATTGCCGAACTATATTTTCAACCTGTATAGATGCAGCATTGAGAATTTGCCTGATTTTATTGAAAACCTCTAAACTTTGCTCCCCGATTGATTGATGAATATTATCAGCCATAACTCCCTCAACGAGCAATGCGCGGAATTCATTTGTATCGATGGTAAGATAGCGACCTTCGGGAAAATCGTGGTAATTTACATCTGTAGAACGTATTGTATCGGGCATATAACCCACTTCGGCTATCAAAGTATTTTCATTTTCGGGCGATTGAGCCACATAACTCAATAAGGGCTTTCGTTCGAATATGGTTTGAATGGTTTGTTTGATTATTTCTAAATTATACAAATAATCACCCTCTGCAACATGTCCAAATATATTGATTGTCAGCACCTTTTCTTTTTCGGGTATTTTATCAAGTAGTTGTAGTATGGTTTCTGAAAACCCGGCACTTGAAGCCGAAAATGAACGGTAGTTGACTAACAGCATAAATAATATGGAGTGATTGATTCGATTTTTTAGATTTGCAAAAATACAAATAAGATACCGAAATACGGGTCTTATTTTGTTGTTTAAAAGCATTAGACTATTCAGAACGACGAATGTTTAATTGCACAACTAATATTTTTGCAAAATAGCTCTGAATGTAAGCTTTTATTATTAAAAAATTCCCCGACAAATGAATGCCGGGGAATTCTATCATGTATGAAATCGCTGTTTATTACCCTATAACCACTTTCCCCAAAAAATGACTACTCGATACGAGTATTTCATCGGTCGCAGACTGGAAGAACATATAAAACAACAAGGTATCACCCACTTCGTTGTAAGGAAGTGCCAGACTGCCGGCTTTCATTCCACGTGTTACAGCGCCAATTGAATAGCTCACTTCACTTTGGTCAACATT
>CAIKVR010000249.1 GCA_903830915.1 uncultured Bacteroidales bacterium | reverse complement strand
GATAATATATTTGTAATTCATTAGTTTTTTGATGATATAAAGTTTTGAAAAGCCAATGATAAAATCTATAATCCAAAAATTTGACCATAGATTCTTTTCAAGTTTTGAAATTTGAGTCCCCTCTGATTAATGCCATTTTTCAAAAAGTTGAAAAATGTATAATTTCGGGATTTTTATTCGTTATTATTTTTATTGTAGATGCAGATACATTAATTAGCATAATACAACATATATTTAGTATTTTCGCAGGCAATTTTTGCCCAAAAAGAGTTCTTTGACATATTTGCGTTATATATTTCATTATTCTGACAAAGTTTATCCACAACGACCGGGAGTAAGCCCATAGTTTGTGTTTGGCAAGAGTTCTATAGCGGCTCTTGTCATTCGAGTAATGGTATCCCAACTGAAAAATGGTTGCTTCAACGTTGTTTCTGATATTCAACTCTTCGATTGGTATCTCCCTGAGCTTTTGCCTTAGTGCAGCTGTCCGGATACTTTCCATGTCGAAGTAGCGGTATTTACCTTCTTCTGTTTTGATACTCCATTTCTTTAGGTTCGAATCATTACGGGTGTTTACAATTTGTGCTTCAATACTTTTTCCTGTTTTATTGTCGGTAACTAATAGTTTATTGTTGTCTTGCTGATCAAGTGACACATCATATCTTGGTGTGGGTCCCTGTATGGCAGTAAGCAGTAAGTTAATGTTGTTGTTTTGGCAATACTCTTGATTTTCAACACTATTGTAAGCACCATCGGTGTATGTCCTTTCAATATCGTTAGGTAGTATTTCCTGTGTGTTGGTTAATGCTGGTTGAAAAAAACTATTATCCTGAGTTGAAACAACTTCCACTTGTGTGTCGGTTATCAGGTTTAATACCGGTTTGCCATCTTCTTGTGGTTGGTCGCAGGTTTCGGTTATGTTAGACACGTATCCTTTGACTTTGTTGCCGTCTTTGTTCCGGAAATGACAATCAGTATCGTGAGGCGACTGAATGGACTTGGCACTGATTTTTTCGTTTTCCAGAGGAAGTGCAATTTTATCTTTGCTTACCGAGTATTGTTGCTCAAAAACAGTTTTAAGTGTTTGATATTGACCGTAGTTGTTTGCTTTAAAAAGATTGACAAACCGATACATCAGCTTGCCCAATGCAATAAAATGTGCATCAATTTCTGCTTTTGTGCTGCGGTAAACCACCTTGTTTCCTGTTTCGCCTTGTATGCTTTTTATGAGGGAAAATTCTTCTTTAGATAAACTTTTCTTAAAGATAAACTCCTCTCTTTCTGCAATAAACATGCGAAGGGTTTCGTGAATCAGCTCATAACGGGTGTACCAAACGATATTGCTACCAATTAACTTGCTGTCCATACGAACCTGTTTGCCGCTCACGTTGAACTCAAGTATTTGACTTGCTGTAATTTGAGTCTGGCACTTTTTAAACAGGTCTTCACCATGTCCTTTGGCATATTCTACCAAATTACGACGGAAAAGATAGTATGTGGAAGCCACTGGAACAGCATCGTTAAGGGTCATTAGCCCTAATGCGCTACGTATCAATAGGTTGTAATTGGAGTTCTCGAACAATTGTTCGTCACTCCAACCTTGTGCCTCTTTGAGTATCATCATGCCAACCAATACACGTATTGAAGCATTGGGAGCACCTGTTAACTCCGTGTACAGCAAACTAAATATGGATTCATCTACGCGCATTACAACCTGTTTTCGAAACTGGTTATGCCAAGAATCATTTTTTAGATAATAATTCATCGTAGAGTCTTTCATGTACTCTATGGGCGATGAAAAAACATCTAATTGCTTATGATTATCCGACTTTTTAAACATTTTGAGTGGTTTTTTACACTGCTAAAGTAATGAATAATAATGATATACGCAATATTTCAAAGAACTATTTTTGGGTTATTTTACCCTATTATATGATATTTTCTTAAACAAAAATTAATCAACAAAATGTCTGCTCAGACTTTTCGGAGTGGACTCTTTTTTCAAAATATCAGATAATGAATACTATTTTATCAGACACCATCAACAAACTTTCTCAAACCGAAGGTTTCAGGGATGTTTGTCACGAATGCGGGACAAAGGACTC
>CAIKVR010000248.1 GCA_903830915.1 uncultured Bacteroidales bacterium | reverse complement strand
GTCGTTATTATTTTCAGAAAGGCCGTATGCAGGCATTGCTAAAAGAAGATCCCGCAATGAACGAAGCCATTTCTGTTTTAAAAGATAAAAACCGATATAATTCAATTCTGAAAAAACAAAATTAGGACACAACTCCTGTTTTCCGCACTTTTTCGGGACACCCTCTGTAACCATTGATATTGCTGTATAATATTTTATCTTTGGGTGTCCCATAATTTTAACGATGTATATTCGAAAGAAGAAAAACACCTCTGGAAGCACTTCTATACAGATTATTAGCAAGTTCTCTGGCAAGTATAAAGTATATAAATCTATTGGTTGCGCCACTACGCAGCAGGAAATAGAAAACCTAATTCATCTTGCAAAACAAGAATTAGATTTATTATTCTGTCAATCCAAATTATTTATTTCTGAAAACGATGCCGTTATAGAGCAGGCATATTCTGTTTTAAGCAATTCTAGTATTAGGACGCTTGGTCCTGAGATTATTTTCGGAAAAATTTATGATAACATCGGTTTTAACACCATACAAGAAGAGATGTTCCGGCATTTGGTTATTGCACGGCTTGCCTTTCCGTTAAGTAAACTCAAGACTATTGAATATTTGTACCGATACCAAGGTATCTATCTTGATATAGATACTATTTATCGATTTTTAGACAAGCTAAACAATAAGCTAAAACCACAAGTAGAGAAAATTGCTTTTGCCCACACATTAAAAATTTTACAAGGCAATATAAACATTGTCTTCTACGATATGACAACCTTATATTTTGAGGCAAGTGATGAGGATGATTTACGTAAAACTGGTTTTAGTAAAGATGGGAAACATCAAAATCCACAAATTTATATTGGATTGCTTGTTGGCTTGGGTGGATATGCCATTGGTTACGATATTTTTGAAGGAAATATTTACGAAGGCCATACACTCATTCCATTTATAGAGAAAATAAGCCTGAAATTTAATCTCAATAAACCCATCGTGGTAGCTGATGCAGGACTGTTGTCAAACGACAATATTAAAGCTTTAGAAAGTAAGGGATATGAATATATTATTGGAGCGAGGCTAAAAAACGAATCCGAAAAACAAAAGGAACAGATTTTAAAAACCGAATTTGTAAACGGAACCATCCTAAGCTTTAAGAAACAAAATCAAACCAGACTTATTGTAAATTATTCAACAAATAGGGCTACCAAAGATGCCTACAACCGGAAACGAGGCTTAACTCGCTTAGAAAGGCAGATTAAGGCGGGGAAATTAACAAAGTCTAACATTAATAACAAGGGATACAATAAGTACCTGAAATTGACAGGCAACGTGTCTATTGAAATTGATTATGAAAAGTACAACAATGATAATGCATGGGATGGGTTGAAAGGATACGTTACCAACACAAAGCTCAACAACGAGCAAGTGCTTGAAAACTATAAAAACTTATGGCAAATAGAAAAAGCCTTTCGTATGTCAAAAACAGACTTGCGCATACGTCCAATTTATCACAGGCTTAGAAATAGAATAGAAGCACATATTTGTATATCCTTTACCGCTTACTGTATTTATAAAGAGTTGGAAAGAGTATTATATGAGGAGAAATCAAGCTTATCTTTAAAAAAAGCAGCAGAATTAACACATAATATGTATCAGATTACCTACACACTTCCGGAATCCAAACACACTAAATCTAGGCTACTCAACATGGATAAAGAGCAAGAAGAACTATACCAAATAATCAATAAAACTTCTAGGGTGTCCCAACGCTGAAAACAGGAGCAAGAATAGTAATTGATTAATCTGTTCTTTATAGTAAAGAAAGAGGTTGCTTTTATTGTCAACCTCTTTTTTTATTTCATTTTTAAAAAATCTATTAAAGATC
>CAIKVR010000247.1 GCA_903830915.1 uncultured Bacteroidales bacterium | reverse complement strand
ATGAGTTATTGCTTAAAACATTTATTCAAAGGTTCGGGATTAACCCGTACTTAAAGAAAAATAGAACTATTATCTCTGAACTAAGGAATTGGGGCACAATTGCCGCTTAATTTAGAGCTTTTTATAACGAACTATTGTTATCTTGGACGTATTCTTTATTTACGTTGGGATGGAAATAATACTCTTGGAGTTGCCGGAGTCTTTGCATTACCAGTTACATTAGAAGCATGTAAATCGTATGTATTTAAAGGTAAAGGTGCATGGAATTCAAACGCCAGTGCAGGAACTCTTACTGTCGCTGTAAATTCAACAAGCGACAATACAGGAACAAATTATGGTAGTGGAAGTATTGTCTGTGGAACGCAATATAGTTTGATAAATGGAACATTTACATTCAGCGTGCCTACAGCAGGAACTTATTATTTGACATTTACTTCAAATGTTGCCTCATTGAATGCTGTTGCAGATTTGTCAATTACAGAAAATATAGTTGAATCGATGAGTGTATCCACTGCAAGTTTATTCTTCGATGGACTTCATTTAAGCAAATCATTTACTGTTGCCGGTAATACATTGGCAAACGACATTACTTTGTCAGCACCTGCAGGTATTACGTTTGACAAAACAACCATTACCAAAGCAGAAGCTCAGTGTGGAGTTTTAGTTACGGCTACTTATGATAATGCAACTGCAATTCCAGCTGGTACAATCAGCATTACAAGTGGAGCACTTAGCCAATCAGTTTCAGTAATTGCTTTAGCTGATAATTGCTTTACGCCGTTGTATAATGATCGGACTAACTTAATACCAGATCCATTGTTAAATAGTTTGACTGGATTTACAAACTCATGGGGAACTAAAACAATTGCTACAGGTGCAGAAGCATATTGTGGTTATGGTTCAGCAAAACTGACGGGTGTAAACGGTGCTTCTGTGACTACACCAGCTATTACTTGGTTGCCAAATACGTCTTATCGTGTACGTGCTATGATCAATACCGATGGCGGATTCCAGTTTGGATTCCAGAATACGTATGCTGTTGAAGATCCTGCAGTGGCTACTTACGAAAAAGTGCTGGAAAGTACCAGTGGTGCTTGGCAACAAGTTGATCATGTATTTACTACAGGAGCTACTGCTACCCCTGGATTTATTTATTTCAATATGCAAAATCGTGGTGGTACATTAGGTTATATTGATAACTGGGAATTATATCAGATCCCAACAGTATTAGTAGCAGAATCTACTATTTCGGCTTTGGCTTGTACGTTAGGATCAACTGATACTAAAACGATTAATGTAAGTGGAACTGAATTGTCAGGAAACGTTGTGTTGGCAATAACTGGTCTTAATGCTAATTGCTTCTCATTATCATCTGGAACATTAGCTCCGACTACCGGTACTCTTAATTCAACAGCAGTTACTTTAACCTATACTCCATTAGTACATACAATAGGTGATACAGCAACTTTGACTGTAAGTTCTGGAGGGCTGGTTTATAGAACGTTCAGTTTATCTGCTGCTACTATTAATACAGGACTTGATTTGAAACCAACGGCATTTAATATTCTTGTACTAAACAAAAATCTATCAGTAATTGGCGTTAACAGATACGCTGTTTATAACCTGGATGGTATAAAAGTAGCAGAAGTTATTAAAAATGAAGCTGGTGTAAAAGTTCCGTTACAGGTTGGTGTATATATTGTCAGATCTGATAAAGGTATCCAGAAAGTAATTGTCAACTAAATTCATTAGTAAATCCAATATTATGGAATCAGGTATAAGTATTGGATAAAACACTAATGTTTAAAAAATAAAAGTCCTTAATACCTACATTGTATTAAGGACTTTTTTGTACAAAATATTTAATCGGATTTAATAGATTTGAGTCCACTCCGAAGAAGAGTAGAGTGCAAATAACGCTAAAACCGAAAATAACCGAAAATTTATAATCGTCAACTAATTTTAATTATTTAAGTGGCGAAGAAATAATTCATCGGATTTCATTATCTCCAAAATTGACTTATTTTTCAACTTCATGGTGTTTCCTAATAATTATCTTTGTAATCTATAATCATCAACCAATACAATCAATATGAAAAACAACATCACTTTTTTTAGCAACATTTCATTTCTAACGGTTATATTCCTTTTTTGTGTGTCAGTAGCTATGGCAACCGGTGATGGTGGAGCTTCCAAAGCTATCAGTTCAAAGTCAGCAACTGTTTACGATGGCAATGTAGTTACCAAAGATGGTTCTTGGTGTTGGTTTGCCGACCCACGGGCACTTCACTACGAAAATGCCAGTGGAACTATCAACAATACTTATATTGGTTATATCGATGTCCATGGAAATATCAAAGCTACACAGCACAACTTTCTTACCGGAAAGAACAACGAAGTACTTATTCGCTCCTACTTTCAGCCCGACGACCATGATAATCCCACTTTTCTGGTACTTCCCGACGAGCGCATAATGATATTTTATTCAAGACATACCGATGAAGCTTGTTTTTATTATCGTATATCTAAAAAAGCAGGCGACATTACCAGTCTAGGGGCTGAGTTGAAAATTGCAACTGTCGATAACACAACTTATCCTTCTCCATTCATAATGTCCGATGATCCAACGCACATTTACCTGTGTTGGCGTGGTATTAACTGGCATCCAACTATTGCAAAACTGTCAATTCCCGATGCTCAGGACAATGTAACAGTTACCTGGGGACCATATCAAATGGTACAATCTACCGGTGCACGTCCGTATTGTAAATACAAATCGAATAGCAAAGATAAAATCTATCTTACTTATACAACAGGACATCCCGACAATGAATATCCGAACTGGGTTTATTTCAATTATGTTGACGTGAACACGCTACAGCTAAAAGATATAAACGGAACTGTACTCTCTACCATTGCCAGCGGTGCACATAATGTAAACAAAACAACTTATCAGGCAAGCTACCCAAATACGGTGGTAGATGCTCCAACCGATCAGCGCGACTGGGTTTGGCAAACTACACTCGGCAAAGATGGATTACCGGTAATTGCCATGGTGCAGATAAGCAATGCTAAAACTGTTCATAATTACTACTACGCAAAATGGACCGGCTCGGCATGGCGTAAAACTTTTCTGGCAAATGGAGGTGGACAATTTCACCAAACTGCTGGAGTCGAAATGTGTTACAGTGGTGGTATGGCCATCGACGATAGCAATCCTAACATCATATATTGTTCTGTTCCTGTTGTAGGTACTTCGGGTACCGTGTATGAAATTATGAAATATACTATTGCTACCGACGGAACCATTGCTTCTACACAACAAATAACTACTAATTCTACGCTTAATAATGTACGTCCATTTATAGTAGCAAATTCGGGAAATTCTCCGTTAAGACTTACCTGGATGAATGGCTTATATTATTATTGGATGGTAACACCTACTTACCCAAAAGGTTACCCAACAAGCATCCGATCCGATTTTAAATTACCTGCTGACAGTATAAATTTGGCAAATGGACTAGTTACAAATGAAGCTTTTAATGGAACAATAACCGGGACTGCACGCACAACAGGTGGTGTGTTGGTTTCCACCCCAACTACTGCTGCCACATTTGCACTGCCGGTATCTGCCTCATTTTCTGTTTCACTCACTCCTTATGTTTACGAAGGAGCTTACGGCGGAACAATTCTGAAAATGGGGAACATTACCTACGGTCTGAACGGTACAACCCTTAAACCGTATGTTCAGGTAGGTACTACAACTTATCCAAGCATGAATTTACTTGGAAACTCCGATATTTGGCAAACGGTTGCAAATAATGGATGGCTTACTCCAACTAAACTTAAATACTTTAATCTCACTCTTACCTACGAAAACGGTTTATTAAAAGTATTTCGCAATGGACTAATTGATCAAATAGTTGAAGTATCGGGTTTGTCAGTTGGAAGTATTAACATCGGAGGATTCACCGGTTGGGTTGAAGACTGTCTTATTTACAACCGGGCTTTGACTCAGGGTGAAGTAAAAAAACAAACTGAAACAAGTCTGGCATACACTTTCAACACGGCTCTCACCAAGGAAGTGGAGCTGGAATCGATCATTATTCCACAAAATGCATATACCGACATTGTACTACCTGCTACCAGTGCAGCCGGTAGTGCAATAACATGGACATCGAGCAATACTGCTGTTGTAACGACCACAGGATTGGTCACATTACCTGCTGTTGCAACGGCTGCTACACTTACAGCTACTGCCAACGGGGTATCAAAGACGTTTAGTGTTACAGTAAATCCACGCAATATTGCAAACAACAGACTTTTTGTTTATACGTTCGATGCTGCCGATTTATATACTTCAAATAGCGTAAAATATGTTTCAGATAAATCAGGAAAAGGAAATGATGCAACAATTTACGGAAGTGCAGTTGTGAGCGGAACACTTGATCTTACAGCTAACACAGCTGCCGGATTTAGCACAAATGGCTATGCTACAGCACCTGCAGGAATCATCAATAATCTTCGTAGCTGTACCTTCTTAGCCAAAATAAAACCGACCAACCTGACCAGTGCTCCTCGTATTTTCGATTTTGGTTCGGGTAGTGGAAACAGTATTTTGTTACGTGCCAGTGCTTTTACAGCAGGATTAAAATACAATGGTGGTTCAACGGTTTTGATAAACTCACCAACAGCATTAACTATAGGTGTAGAATCAAAAATAGCTATGACTTTTGATGCAAAAACAAAAACAACAAGAATATTTCTGAATGGAACGGAAACAATAAATGCCACAACCATAACGTACGAACCATGGCAATTGACAACTATTGCTGCCGATACCCGTAACTATATTGGTCGTACTCAGTGGTGGGATACCTCCGTAGCTGCCAGCAATATTGACTATAACGGAACATTGGACGATGTGTGTCTGTACGATATTGCGCTCACCGTAGCTGAAATTGCACAGGTACAATCTAATGTAACTACTGTATTAGACCTGAAAGAAAAAACCAATTTATCAATTTTTCCAAATCCGGCTAAGCGTAATTCCACTATCGAAATCAATTATAACTTAGTTGGAAGTGATTTAAAAAGCATTAATGTAGAAGTTGTAAATACATTGGGAGAAAGAGTTCAACTATTGCACCCTTCATCAACCACTGCAAACATAAGCGGACTGACCCAAAGTGGTATCTACCTCGTTAGGGTAATGTCAGGGAATGAAATGATATCAACAAGCAAATTAGTAGTACAATAATAGTCGGACCACCTACACTCCATAACGCCATTCCTGTTTTGGGAGTGGAGTTTCTAATTTTAAAAGCTCAATTTTCAGCTCCTAAAGTACGATATCCAACTCCAGAAGTAGGATACCGGACTTCTTGAAGACCTGTTTCCAGCCTTGGAAGTATATTTTTCTACTGCGGATGCTGGAAACCGAGCTTCAGAGGTAAGGATTCTTGTCGGGAAAGCCGGGGAAGGAATTGTTGGAGTAGGGAAAGGAATTGTAGTGGTCGGGAAGGGAATTGTAGTGCCTGGGAAAGGAATTGTAGTGCTTGGGGAGGGAATTGTAATGGTCGGGAAAGGCACTGTATGTCTTACTCATAAGATTACTGTATGTCTGAAGGGTAGAATCAACAGATTTCTTAATTTATTCGATAACTGTAAGTCATTGGATAAGTAAAAACAACAAATTATTAACACAATCAACTATATTGTAATGATAAAGCAATTTATAATATTAACAAGTTGATTTTTGAGAAAATATTAGTTGAAGTGCAAATTAGTTGAACCATTTCTAGTTCATTTTCAATATCATTTGGGAGATTAGAATAAAAATAGGATGTAATATCATACAAATATCAGTAGTAAAGTGCATAATCGTAAACCTATGAGTATTTTTCAATTATTTCACACAAAAAATGCAGTATATTTACCTTGATTTATAATCCTCAAAATTCATATTCAAATGAAAAAATTTACTCAGCTGGTTTTAGTTATTTTGCTTTCTGTTTACTCATTTCAGTCACTTATGTCGCAGCAATTGATGGAAAGATTAGGCCGTGGTATTGTGGCTCTCAATATGGGGAGCAATAAAATATATGTTGGTTGGCGCTTTTTGGGCAACGATCCATCCACGCTTGGGTTTAACTTGTATAAATCGGAAGGTACCGGAGCTTATGTCAAAGTAAACAGTAAACCGATGGTTATTCGTACCGATACTACGCTGACCGGCTGTAATCTTACTGTTGCCAACAGCTTTTACGTGAAAGCAGTGTTGAACGGTGTGGAGCAGGCAGCTTCTTCGGCTTTCACCCTACCCGCAGCAACTCCTGTACGACAATACGTGAAATCCATCCCCATGCAAGATCATCCCGAGGAATCAGGCATAACCACTTCTAATGCCATGCCCGGCGATTTGGATGGCGATGGCGAACCGGATTTGGTGGTGATGCGAACCGGTGCCGGAGGCGATACTGCCCGCATGATGCTCGAAACCTATAAGCTGGACGGAACATATCTGTGGCGCTTTGAGTTTGGCAAAAACATTAATCAGGCGAATGAACACAATGCTCAGGCTTATTATGTGGTTTACGATTTTGATGGCGACGGCAAAGCTGAAGTGTGTGTACGTGGTTCGGAAAGATCCATTTTTCAGGCAGGCACACCGAATGAGCGAATGGTGGGCGATGTGCTGATAAAAGACGGAATTACGCTCTATCCGATTAATGGTGCGTTACAGCGACCGTCTGCACCCGAGTATCTTTACATGTTGGATGGAGCAACCGGACGACCGCTGGACAGCATCAAATATGAACCGACAATGGGACCGGCAGCTGCTTATAATACAAATTGGGGCGGGAACGAACGACCTTATTATCAATGGATGTCCGTTGCCTATCTGGATGGAAAATTTCCCAGCATAGTAACTCAACGGGGTATTGGCGAAGGGTATTGGTTTAAAATTTATGGTTTTGATTTCCGGAACGGGAAGTTTAAAATGCGCTCAGATAGTCTGGTTACCAAAGAGGCTATTGCTTTCGGAGGACACTCTATCCGCATTAAAGATATTGACAACGATGGCAAAGATGAAGTCCTGTTTACCGGGGCAGCAGTGGACCACAACATGAAACTACTTTACAATCAGGCGTCAAAAGGCATTGGGCATGGCGATGGATATCAGATTATGGATATGGATCCTGACCGACCCGGTATGGAATGGTTTGCCATACAACAGGGAACTGCTAACTATGTAGGCGCATATTATTGGGATGCTGCCACCGGCGAAGTGTTGAAGAAATATTATATGAATGCTCCCACCGATCCGAGCCGTGGTGATGCTGCACCTATTTGTCCGAACATTCGTGGCGCACAGATGTACGGCGGAACGCAGGGCGTTATGACAACCTCAGGAAGTTATGTGAACAAAGGATCGTTTATTCCATGTGGAACTGTTTTTTGGGATGCCGATCTGGCAAAAGAACTGATTGAAAATGCCAGTTCGTATAAAGTATTAACTATTAAGAAATACGACCCGGCTACCGGAAACTCAAATATCCTTTTTAATATGGATGCTGATGGTGCCGGTAATGCAACAATGGCTGGTGCAACCTATTATGGTGATTTGCTGGGCGATTGGCGCGAAGAAATAGTTGCTGAAGCTACGGAAAACAGTAAGCTGGTACTGCGCATTTATACCACCACCACTCAATCGAACGGGCGGTATTACACCCTGCTGCACAACCGATCTTATCGCACGCAGCTTACCTGCCTTGGACGTATCGGTGGATTTTATCCTGATTTCTATTTCGGTCCGGGCATGACAGCCACACAACCTGCTCCTTATTTTGATGAAGATATGAGCTGGAGCGGCAACCAGTCCGTTTGGGATAATGGCAAAGCGGCAGCGTGGGTAAACAAATCGGGCGTAAAGACTTTCAGCGCTGGAAACAAAGTGCTGTTTGATGATTACGGAACAACAGGAACTGTAAGTAACAAGGAGATAAATATATCTGAAAATGTTGCACCGGGCAATATTGTCATGTCGGTTTACAGCGATTATATTCTGAAAGGTGCTGGAGCAATCACCGGAACTACCGAATTGCTGAAAGAAGGAAAAGGTAGCTTAACCATCAACAGCAATCAGACATTTACCGGGAATACCAACGTGTGGGATGGTGCTTTGGTAGTCAATGGAACTTACAACAGTCCGGTTACCGTGTATGGCGGAATTTACGGTGGTTACCGATCGGGCGGACTGACTGGTGGAAGAATCGGCGGAGTAGGAAAATATTTGCAAAGCATCACACTGGCCGAAAAAGGCGGGATAGTTCCGGGTAATGCAATCAACACAGCGGATACATTCAGAATAAGTCAGAACCTGACAATGAAAAAATGGGCGTATCTGACCCTCGATTTGGGAGCTAATCCGGCTGCCAGTCACGATATCGTAAAGATAAACGGGAATTTAACCGTGGAAGATACTGTTTATGTTGTTATCAAACCGGTATCAATGCTTGCTGCCGGAAAATATCCCTTGATTCAATACGGAGGAACTTTTAAAGGCACATTGAGTAAACTGATTGTTTCCGGATTGGACAATCAGGTTTATTCGCTCGAAAATACAACCGGAATAATTCAACTTGTTGTTTCGGACATGAGAACTCCTGCTAAAGTAATCTGGGGCGGAGAGGCTGACAAATGGGAAAAAACCACTGCAAAAAGCTGGTACCTGAATACCCAACTAGACAGTTACTCGCTAAACGACTCGGTGGTTTTCAACGATCAGGGCATAGCAAAAACAGCCATTCAGCTATCCGACAAATTACCCGTAAGCGATTTTCTGGTAGATTCAAAAAGCAACTTTACTTTCTCTGGCATTGGTTCAGTCACCGGAACGGGGGGATTGACTAAGAGAGGCATCGGCAAACTAAGCATTCTTACCAACAACTCGTTTACAGGCAATGTAAAGTTAGATGCAGGGAAACTGGAAGTATTTTCGAATGTTCCTGCCGGAGAAGCATCACCCCTGGGCGCAGCCTCCGAAGCTCCTGCCAACTTTTTGATGTCAAACAGTTTTTTGCAATTTTCAACACCCATTGCCATGGGATTTGAAAGAGGAATAACCCTCAGTGGCAATGACACGCTGAATGCCCTGAATACAGTGGCGTTCTCAGGATTGATAACCGGAAGCGGAAAGCTTATTAAAACCGGTGCAGGAAAGATTTCCTTCACCAATCTGAATACTTTCACCGGTGGAACGTTAATCAAAGAAGGAACTGTTACCTTCTCCAACAATACCAATCCAATTGGAACAGGTTTGATTACGTTTGGTGGTGGTCGTATGACGCTTTGCGACAACGACGGGAATACCGAAACATTCAGCACTCCGATTGATATTCCTTCGGGAGTAACTGCAAATATTGATCTCGATTCGAGGATGGTTTTTTCTTCGACCCTCACAGGAAGTGGTATTCTCAATCTGTGGTCACCTTATGTTAGGGCTGATTTGAAAGGAAACTGGTCAGCTTTTACAGGAACTATCAATGTAACAACGGATACTGATGGTGGTGATTTCCGCATTACAAATTCAAACGGCTATGCCAATGCACTGGTAACGCTGGCATCTAAAGTCAGCGCTTATCCCAACGGAACATATACAGTAAGCTTTGGTTCACTTTCAACTACAGCTGTAGATGCTACTGTAACAACTCCTTTTACGGTAGGAAACAGGAATACCGATGCCACTTTTGCAGGAATTATTAAAGGTACTGGCACACTTACCAAAACCGGTACGGGAAGCTGGACAATCAATAATGCAAACACTTACACTGGAGCAACAAGTGTGGATGCCGGAACGCTGATGGTTGAAAACACAAGCGGAAGTGCCACCGGAACGGGTACAGTAACCGTAAAATCAGGTGCATCATTGGGAGGTTCGGGAATCATGAGCGGAACAGTGAGTATTCTTGCCGGAGGAACTATTTCAGCAGGAAGCAACAGTACCACCGGTTCGATAAGTGTGGGAACCAATCTGACAGTAGCAACCGGTGGTATTATCAGTACCGATGTAAATGCTGATACCAATGCGGCGGATGTTATCAATGTAAGCGGAAGTACCACACTGACAGGAACTGTACTCAAAATCAATAAACTGAGCGGAACTTACAATTCGGGTGATAGTTTCAAGCTGATAAATTGCCCGACCATAACTGCCGGCGTTTCACAGGTTATTCCTGACACACCCGGTACAGGTCTGAAATGGGATGTGTCGAAAATAAACACAACAGGGACAATTAAAGTATCGAATAGTCTGACTACAATTAAAGATGTTACTTTATCCGATGACAATGTCAGAATTTACCCAAATCCATGTACTGATAAATTAAATATCTGTTTGACTGAAACCACAGATGCTTTAATCAGAATTACAGATATTTCGGGATTGCTAATCTATCAGGTGAAAGTAAATTCACAGGTATTGGAAGTGTCGCTTGCTGGCTATCCACGTGGATTGTATATGATAGAAGTAATAAAATTGGATAATTCAACTACTTATAAGGTGGCGAAGATATAATAATCAAAACTTTTTTAACGCTACTATATTACAACCTGATTTTTAAATTCAAGTTAACCTTTTGAGTTTGAAAAGCTGCAAGAAGTATTAAACAAAAAACAAGTAACCACTTGCAACTTAGTCGCAAGGAGTTACTTGTTTTGTAATTATTAATTGTTCAAGCTAATAAATTTCGTTCTGCAAGTTTTACCTTGTCAAATCCAAACTGATTCAATACATGATTTTTATATGCAGTGATTTGGTCGTTACACAAATTGCCGATACTGCCTTCGTGCGTGTGATTCACCGTTTTATCCGGTTTAAAATTTCCAGCTTCTATTTCCAGTCCCACCTGCTTGTAAGCATCGCGAAATGGTATTCCTGACGATGCCAGACGGTTTACTTCTTCAACGCTAAACATATAATTATAGCGTGAATCGTTTAGGATTTCTGTATTTACCTCTACCTGAGCCATCATCATGGCAGTCATTTCGAGACAATCCTGAAGTTCGGCAAATGCAGGTACAAAAATTTCTTTTATAATTTGTAAATCCCGAAAGTAACCCGACGGCAAATTATTGGTAATCAATAGTATTTGCTGTGGAAGTGACTGAAGTTTATTGCATTTGGCACGTGTCAATTCAAACACATCCGGATTTTTTTTGTGTGGCATGATGCTCGATCCAGTTGTAAATTCATCGGGCAAGCGGATAAATCCGAAATTCTGCGAAGTAAACATGCAGGCATCAAAAGCCAGTTTGGATACAGTTGCAGCCACACTTGCCAACGCATTTGCCACGGTGCGTTCCATTTTTCCACGTCCCATTTGCGCATAAACCACGTTATAGTTCATCGAGTCGAAACCCAATAAATCGGTGGTCATTTGACGATTCAGAGGAAATGATGAACCATACCCTGCGGCAGAACCAAGTGGATTGCGGTTAGTAATTTTCCATACCGAAAGTAAAAGTTGTAAATCGTCGGCCAGACTTTCTGCATAAGCACCAAACCAAAGTCCAAATGAGGACGGCATAGCTACCTGTAAATGAGTATAACCCGGTAGCAAAACGTCTTTATATTTATTACTTTGAGAAATCAATACCTCGAACAAATCATTGACACTTGCAACCGTTTTTTTAATCTCGGCACGGGCAAAAAGCTTTAAATCAAGTAAAACCTGATCGTTGCGCGAACGTCCGCTGTGGATTTTCTTGCCCATATCGCCAAGTTTTGCAGTAAGAAGCATTTCTACCTGAGAATGAACGTCTTCCACACCTTCTTCAATCACAAATTCATCCTTATCTGCCAATTGATAAATGTTTTTCAGTTCCTCAAGAAGCAGATTAAGTTCATCTTCCCGAAGCAAACCTACTGACTCCAACATGCGGATATGAGCCATCGAGCCCAATACATCGTACTTTGCCAGAAACACATCCATTTCGCGGTCGCGGCCAATTGTAAAAGTTTCTATTTTAGCATTCACCTGTGTATTTTTTTCCCAGAGTTTTGCCATAATGTTTTAATTTATTTGAGCCGACAAAGTCTTTGCCAACAATTCAGCTATTGAATTTATACCTTCCTGCAACTTCTTATCAACCATCATTTTAATCATCATTGGTAGGTCAGCTTTGAGTGTTATTTTCATGCGGGTATCATTTTCTGCAACCGCTTTAAGCTGAATCCAGACACTAATTTCTACCGGAGCATTTTCCGATACCATTTTGATGGTGGAGAATGGTTCACGTTCTACAATGCGAAAACCCATTTTCCCAAAGCCTTCAATAGCAAAGCTACAACTGTCGGAATCAAATTCCAACTCTTTCGCTTTATCTTTCAGGGAAGGATTATCCTGCAACTTTTCTATATTTTTTAAATCACTCAGAATACCAAAAACCACTTCCTCGCTGGAGGAAATGGCTTTTATCTCGCTTTCGTATGTTGTCATATTGTTGATTTACGATTTATAAATTTACGATTTACAATTGGATAAATCGTAAATCTTTCAATTGTCAATTTATTCTGTTTTCCATGTCGATGGGCTTTCGCGCCATTCTTTGAGCGTTTCCATATCATCCTCACCGATATAATTAGTTGACAAAGCTTCGCCGAGTACTGATTCATAGTTGCAAAGTGTAGTCAGTTTTACTTTTGCCGCTTTGAATTTCTGTTCCGCCACCGGAAATCCGTAAGTGAAAATGGCAATCATTCCCAATACTTCTGAACCATCCTTACGAATAGCATCAACCGCTTTAAGACTGCTTCCGCCCGTTGAGATAAGATCCTCAATTACAACTACTTTCTGTTTTGGCTTCAAATCACCTTCAATCATATTCTCAAGTCCATGATCTTTCGGTGTAGGGCGAATATAAACAAAGGGTAATCCAAGCTCATCGGCTACCAACGCTCCCTGAGCAATAGCTCCGGTAGCCACACCTGCAATTACCTCTACATCGGGATACATTTCCAAAATCAAGCGCGAAATTTCAAGTTTGATAAAATTACGAATTTGAGGATAAGAAAGAGTTTTGCGATTGTCGCAATATATAGGTGATTTCCAACCCGAAGCCCAAGTGAATGGGTTGTTGGGTTGTAATTTTACGGCCTTAATTTTCAGCAACTTTTCTGCTACATTTTTTTCTAAAGTTTTCATTATGAGATATTTTAACATTCAACAAACAACCAATTCTTTTCTTTTAAATTATTTTGCAAAAGTACGCAAACAAGTTGAGACTCGAAACAGAAATATGTATATTATAAAACATTTATTTGAGTTTATATTTGTATAATTATACTGTATTTTAAATCATGTTGTATATATATTCTTATTACATGTATAATTATTTAAAATAAAGAAGCCAGAAATGCATCCTCTATATGTTCTATCAGAAAATTCTGACCGTGTGGAATAACAGAAACAACATCAAAACGTGTTTCGCACTGCCAGTCGAACTGAAAAATATACTCGTGGGTGGCATTAATAATGTTTCTGATTTTACGTTTGGTAATTGCTTCAGCCGGATGTTCAAACGTTTCTGTGGAGCGGGTTTTAACCTCTACCACTATCAGTAAGCCATCTTTTTCGGCAACAATATCAAGTTCGAGCTTTCCCTCAGCACCCGAAGGAGTAGAATTGTGCCAGTTAGTGTGGCGAATAATATATCCTTTTTCGCGAAGATACGCTTGAGCTCTTTCTTCACCCAGACTGCCAAGTTCATTGTGTTCTGCCATGTTTTGGTAAATGAGCTAAATTGTTAATAAATTGATTGAATGTGCAAAATTACAGTTTTTTGTTATATTGTCGTTAAAATTGATTAGATAATATTACTTTTGCGCTGAATTATAACTCTCTATGGCAAAAAAGAACTCAATTCCGGCTTCGCAACGCAGTTCGCTCCGTAAACACCGACAAATTTTCACGTTGAACGACGAAGAAAATAAGGCGTTGAACCGCTACATTGCCAAATATAAGGTGCAAAATAAGTCGAAGTTCATCCGCGAAGCCGTTATGCTCACCATTATCCGGAAAATGGAAGAAGACCACCCTACCTTGTTTGATTAATATCTCAAAAAAAATCTAAGATATATGGAATACATCCTTGCAATTTTCTCGTTGACAGTTGGTTTTCTCTCAGCGTGGATAATTTCGTCACGTAAACAAAAGAATCTTCAAAACTCACTGGAAATCAATGAGAAAAAGCTGAATAATGCGTTAAATGAAGCGAACACAAATCTTCGTGTAAGTGATGAAAAACTGAAAAACAAAGGCGAAGAACTCGAACGGACTTTATCGGAACTGAATAAACAACAAGAACTGGCAAACAAAAATGGCATAGAAGTTGCTACATTAAAAACCGTCAATGAAAATTTGGCCGAGAAACTCCAAAATCAGAAAGTAGAAATAGAAACACTTCAGAAACGGTTAACTACTGAATTTGAGAATATTGCTACCAAAATACTGAAAGAACGATCGGATGAATTTTCGGCATCAAATCATAAAAATCTGAGCGAAATTCTGAATCCGCTTAAAGAAAGAATTCAGGACTTTGAGAAAAAAGTTGAAGAGACCTACAAAAGTGAATTACGGGAAAAATTGAGTTTAAGTGAAGAAGTTAAAGCACTTACAAAACTTAACACACGGATAAGCGAAGAAGCCAATAATTTGACTAAAGCACTTAAAGGCGATGTAAAGAAGCAGGGAAACTGGGGCGAAGTAATTCTGGAACGGGTTTTGGAACGTTCGGGTTTGACAAAAGGTCAGGAATACGAGCGTGAAGAAGTTATTGAAAGCAACAATGCTAATGTACAACGACCAGATGTAATAATTCATTTGCCTGATAATAAACATATTATTATAGATTCTAAAGTTTCATTGGTAGCGTACGAACGCCTGATATCAGCCGAAATAGATGAGCAACGTATGGGATTTCTGAAAGATCATGTGAATTCATTGCATAGCCATGTAAAATTGTTGAGCGAAAAGAATTATCAGAATGCACTGAACCTGAACACACCTGATTTTGTATTAATGTTTTTGCCTATTGAAGCATCGTTTTCGGTAGCCGTTCAGGCCGACAGCGAAATCTTTGCTTATGCATGGGATCGCAAGATTGTGATTGTAAGTCCTACAACTTTATTGGCAACACTGCGAACTATTTCGTCAATTTGGAAACAAGAAAATCAAACGAAAAATGCACAGGAAATAGCTCGATTGAGTGGTGTATTGTATGATAAGTTTATTGGGTTTGCAGAAGATATGGCAAAGATTAAAGCCAATATAGATCGCACTTCCAATGCGTATGATGACGCGATGAAAAAAATGAAAGATGGAAGCGGAAACATTATCCGCACTGCCGAAAAAATAAAAGAATTGGGTGCAAAAACAGGCAACAAATCACTTCCAGCAGGATTTGAAAACTCTCTTTAAGTATTTGCTTCTGAATAAGTTAGAAAAGGTATACAGTTATATTATATGAAGTTTAAGGTATTAAGTTCTATTATTTTTTTATTTGTTATTTTTCATGCTCAGGCAAATCAACTGAAGCACTTCTTCAATTATGAACCTAATTCAGAGTTAGTAAGCATCAATGTAGATAGCCTGATTGAGAGGTCTTTAGCAGATACAATCACCAAAACTAAAAAAACACTTCCGAAAACCGGCTTTATTTCAAAAACTGAATTAGAGGAACTTCTAAAAAATGGTCAGATTAAAGTAAGCAGTATCACTCCCGTAAATGATGTTGAAAATTCAAACTCAGACTCCACAGCACAGAAAAATGGTACAGACAAAATAGATTCATTAGTTCTGCTGGCCAATCCTTTCTTTATTGAACTGGTTTATAATGGATTGACTAACAAAGACAAAATAATTTCAAAAACAGATTTCAAAACACTTCTTTATGGCAAGAAGATAGAAAATAAGGAACAAACACCTGAAGAAATCATTGCTGACCTCCGTAAAAATGCACGGGATGAAATAACACGTAAATCTGCTTCAGTTTACATTATGACATTTAATGAGTTACCCGATCCAAACATCAACCGGGTAAGAATTATTTCAAAAAAACCGATTACCAATATTGAATTTGAAAATGAAGATGAAACACCTGTAAAAACTAAAAGGCTTGTTATAAAAAATCCTCAGGTCGGTCCCTGGCAATATAAATTGAGCTCTCAGGCACAATTTTCTGAAAGTGTAATTTCGCCAAACTGGTATCAGGGTGGAAATTCCAACCTCGCAGTATTAGGTATTCTGAGTGGACAACTTACATACGATGACAAGAAAAGCATTCAATGGGATAATTTTGCTGAATGGCGTATGGGATTTAATTCTGTTTCAGGAGATACTATTCACTGGCTCAGTACGAATGATGATATTTTGAGAATTAACAGCAAGTTAGGAGTTAAGGCAGGTGGTAACTTCTTTTATAGTGGTTCTGTCGATTTTAGCACTCAATTCTTTAATAGCTACAAGGGTATTAATTCATATACACTGAAAGCCGCTTTTCTGGCACCTGTACGTCTGAATATTGGTGTCGGTATGGACTACAAATACGAAAAGATTTTGTCTGTGTTAGTCTCACCAATTTCGTATAAGTATATTTATGTAAATCCAGTTGTTGAGGCGGTTACAGGCAAAGCTATCGACCCCAATCTATTCGGGATTAAAACAGGACAGAATGTTCTGAGCGAGATTGGTAGTTCCTTCAAAGTAACCTATTCAAAACAACTTACTAAAGAAATTCAACTCGATTCACGCTTTTCGTTCTATACCAACTATCAGAAGGTGGAAATTGACTGGGAAATTGTTGCAAACATGGCAATAAACCGTTTCTTATCAACCCGTATTTCGGTAAATCCACGATATGATAATACAGTGATTGAAAAAGATGGTTCACCTGCAAAAATTCAGTTTAAAGAGTTTCTAAGTGTCGGCTTTTCGCATAAATTTCTGTAATTCACTCAAAAATGCTATACCATTTATCGAATTTCTGAACTTCTAATTCCCCATAACGCCCAAGGTATTGCCGGATTCTTTCAACTGAGTGAGTAGTATGAAGTTGAGTTTTGGAATAATACTTATCAGCATAGCAAATAACCATTTCTTCCAAACTTACCGGTAGCATTTCGCGGTGTGGTAGGGGCAGATTATTTCTAATTATTGTTTCGAGACTTAATCCTACACCCGTGTGACGTTCACAAACCAGCGCATGTCTGTTCAAACCTTCTGCCCGAAGCAAATCAGCACCCAGATACCCATGTTGGATATACTGATGTGTTCCGTGGCAATGAATCCGGGGGGCATCACATAGAAAGATACCAATGTCATGAAGCATAGCTGCTTCGAAAATAAATTGCTCGTCTAGTTCAAATTCAGGATGTCGACAGGCGATCTCAAGTGCTTTATCTCTTACCTGCTCGCTGTGAACCACAAGTACGTGGTAAATTTCGCTTCCTTCGGGGTAGTATTTGCTGATAATCTGATACGGGTCAATCATGGCTAATCAATTTCTGTCTGCAAATTTAAAACAAATCCCGTTTTAAATCGTTTAATCAACATAATTTCAATCAAAATATTATGGATTGCACCTGGCCCGGACAAGATGAACTAATGCTTAATTACCATAACGATGAATGGGGCGTACCAGTACATGATGACCGGAAGTTATTTGAGTTTATGGTATTGGATGCTTTTCAGGCAGGATTAAGTTGGAAAACGATTCTTCATCGTCGTGAAAATTTCCGACAGGCTTTTGACAATTTTGAGCCTTTGAAAATAATACCTTACGATGAGACAAAAATTCAGGAACTTATGCAGGATGCTTCCATTATTCGCAATCAAGCCAAAATCCGTGCAACAGTCACCAATGCTCAGGCTTTTTTGCGTATTCAGGCTGAATTTGGAACATTCGACCGCTATATCTGGCAATTTACTGATGGAAAAACTATCCTGAATCATCCCTCTTCCAATTCCGGGATTCCGGCCAAATCACCCGAATCGGATGCCATGAGCAAAGACCTCATGAAACGAGGATTTAAATTTGTTGGTTCAACTATTTGCTATGCGTTTATGCAAGCTGCAGGTATGGTGAATGACCATTTTGAAGGTTGCCGTTTCAAATAAAAAAACTGCTTTTATCAATCAAAACATTATTATTTTCTGAGTAACTTCAACATTCGGTGTAGAAGCTTTCAGAATATATGCCCCGGAACGTGGCACTATTAAAGTAGTTATACCTTTAGCCGTAAAATTTTCATTACTAATAACATGTCCTGAAGTATCGTATAAAACCCACTGACCTTTCTGATTGCTCATATTCTCGATATATGCAGTTTTGGAGGCACTGAATATTTTAATTTCCTTGTTATCAGTTTCTGATTTTGTTGTATTAAAAGTAATTATTTTAAACCGATTTATTGGTTTTGTAGTCGATTCTGATGTAAAGGAATATGTTGAACCGGTTTCTGTAATGTCTATCGTTTTATTATCCAGCATATCCAACAATAGTATTCCTGCATACTTTGTCGATGTGTTTATGTGGGTAAAAGTCAGGGTGTAATCCCTATCTTGTCCTGCATGAAAACCTAAATCAGTATTATTCATATCATCGAAAGCATCAATCTGATACAGTCCATCATTTTCAATTGCAAAAAGTTGAGTTGAAAGAGCATTGCCACTAAGTTTAGTTCCATCCCAACCATTATCAAATTTTCGAGAGCATTCAGGCTGTGTAAGCAACCAGATACGATCAGATGAATTTTCTCCTTTTACGTCGATTATAGTACAAATTTTATCAGTTGATGCATAATCATTAGAGCCCATTACTCTTTGCTGATCTGTGTTTGCTGTTACAACTGAACTATAAGATATACCAAAAGTAGCCAAACTTGAATTGCTTTGAGCTTTAACCAGTAATGCTCCCATTGAAGGAATCTGACCTGGCAATCCGAAAATACCGGCCAAAAATTTCGGAACAGACAAGTACTGACCCGGACTATTTCCAGAGGAAGCAGGACCAACATTAATCCATTGTCCTAATGTACCTGTATTATATAAATAAGCTGTCGATTCGGTCTGACTACCAAAAGTAAGTTGATTGATACTGATAGCTGCAGTATAAGGATTTGCAAAAATATGCTGACCGGGGTACAATGCAGATGTTGTGAAAGGTAATTGACCGGAATTAAAATCACGGTTTTCTAGTTGTCCTGCAAAATAATATGTTTTCGGTGAAGCCTGACATATTTCATACCCAACAAAAGAGTTTAATGTAGAGTCTTTTTGTTGTTGTATCCAATGATTTGTAGTTGTAGTGCCTGATTCATACCATTTCCGGACATACGCACCATATAATGTTGTACTTGGAGTCAAGATTTGTAACGGAATACCAAAGTACTGCCATTTATAGCGGTTTCCAATTGTATCAGCTAAATTCCAACTTGCCCTGGAATACATTTCGACAGTGGCAGAAACCGGGGAACTAAATGTGTTGTGATAAATAAGTGTTCCATTTGCTGCTGATGAACTTGATTGGATTTGCAAACCTGAAACACCTGCATTATTTGTAATTGTTCCCACTACATTCAATTGTTTTGTGGCAGGAATAGTCAGTTTTTTTCCAGAGTTTATCGTTAATACATTATTTACAGTTAAGTTTGAATTAATTGTAACACCTGCTGAATTGTTCACAGTAAGATTATATAATTTATCAGTCAGGAACTGACCAGTTTCGATGGTTTGTGGAGATGTTCCTGTATAACTTATTGTGGGTGAATTTGTATAAGCATCCAATTTTCCGGAAGTAATTGTAATATTATTCAATAAATTTAAAGTCCCAAATAGAGTAACGTTATTAGCATTACTAATAGCAAGGTTATAAACATAATTATTATAAAACATTCCTGAATAGATATTCTGAGTCGCTGAACCTGAAAATTCGACAGTAGAATTTGTCGTTGAAGCATCGATTTGAGCTCCGTTTGAGAATACAAAATCCCCTGCCACAGTCAGTTTATAACCATTTGTAACTGTTCTGTAAGTTGCTTGTGAGTTAATTATATTGTTGACTGAATGATTAGTATTTAGCAAGCAATGATTTACCGGAGCAGAATCAAAATAGAGATTAGAACCTTCGGACAGAACAACACCTTTAGTCCAATTGCCACCGGTATTCCAATCTGTACTCAGCGAACCTTTCCATTTATTTAGAATTATTTCCCATGCTCCCATTGATGGAGGATTTATTCTGGAACTAGTGCTAAAATCTGCTGTAATGCCTGTTCCAATTACTCCGTTCAGTTCAACATCGGGTTTATAATCGCTAGCAATTGCAGATCCGGCAGCTATGAAATTTGGATTCAGGTTTAAACTGTTTGCATCTTGTCCGGTAGCCGATTGCCATGATGCCAAGCTATTTTTATCGGAAGTTAGACTTCCAAAAATACCTCCTGAGCCAACAAAATAATCGTTGTAATTTATGGTTAGACCTGTATTGCCCTGTAATCTAACAGCATAATGTTTGCCGGTAGCACCTCCCGAACGTACATTATAAAGTATATTGTTTTGATAATTCCTTGTAGATGCATTTGTGGAATTCCATAAAGCCGCTGTGTATGAAGTCGTTCCGGTAACAGTTCCGCCAACGTATACTGAATTAAAATATAGGTTGGTCGTAGTTGTGGAGGCATCATAGATTCCATAAATTCCGTACCCTGTTGTTAATGAAGCTCCCAAACTCACGATATTATTTGAAACTGTTTGGAGTCCTGCTGATGGGTAAATTCCGTATAAATTTGAACCGGTATTACTGGTAGAAAGGCTAAAGTCATGAACAAAATTACCTGAAATAGTATTTGTTCCTGAAGTGGGACAAGATGAGTAAATACCATAAATATCAACTCTGTCGGTGGAATTTGTATTATTGAGGTTATAAATAGTATTGTTTGCAATTGTTTGAGTAGTTCCTCCTATTGCACTTGATTGATGAATGCCATATACAGGTGCCCCGATGCTGATTGCAGAAATATCGTGTATTACATTATTATTGATATTATTTGAGCCCGCCGTAGTAGAAATGGCTTTGGTTGCAGAGGTTAAAATTCCGGCATATCCGTTTGTCAGATTGGCTATTGTGTTGCCAGAAATTATGGCTGTCGATGTGTTAAAGCTGTAAATTCCATATAAATCTTCTTTTTGAAGCGATGCTGTGGCACTTGAGCTGGTAAAGATGCTGTTAGCTGTAGTCAAACTACCAACCAAGTTGTTCGAGATAGTTAGAGTTCCTGCCATTCCATTAAATACAATTGACTCAAATCCATGTGAATAGGAGTTGTTCCCAGTGGTAGTAATTGAACCAACGTTATTCCCAATTATATTTACTACTCCGGAGCTGAAATTTCGTATACCGTGTGAAGTCGAATAGAAATTATTTTGGCCATCAAAAACGACATTTACCGGCGTTATATAACCTGTTCCCCCCGTGGAGACATTTATACTTGTTACAACGCCACCGGTCAGACTTGCAGTAGCGATTGCACCCGAGCCGCCTGTTGAAGAGAATGTTACAGCAGGAGGACTTGTATATCCGCTACCTCCACCAACAACATTAACAGCAGTAATTATTCCACCAACGACCGTGGTTGTAGCTACCGGAAGGGGTGTAGTTATTTTAATAGAACCAGTTCCGGTAGTTGCACCAATCGTATTTCCATAGATATTTACATTTCCTGAATTAATGTAAATAGCATCAAACGGATTGCTTTGGGTGCTGGTAAAATCGATATTACTTATGGTATTATTTTGAGCGATACAAGGTGCTGAACTGCCTCCGGTTATGTAAATGCCACAAAAATAATGTGGAATACTTGAACGAATTGTCCATGCCGTTCCGCCACATTGCGAACTGTTACCACCGATATAATTTCCGGTAAACTGATTATTATCTCCGGTGCTTATACGGATAACATTATAATTGTAAGCACCCGTTGGAGCAAAGGTTGTTGTTTCGTAAAAGCTATTTCCTGATATATTCCAATTCATTGTTGCCGATGCCAGATCGAAACCATAGGATGAATAAGATGCATTGAAAAAATCATAAAAATTACAGTTGCTAATGGTATTATTTTTATTTTCAAAACCAGCCGATCCGGCTGAATAAAATACTTTTACGGGTCGGTTTGTTGTGTTTCCGCTGAAATTATCGTTGTCGAATGTATTGGAGCTATTCCCGTTAGCAGCCGAGGCTGTTGAAAAATACACTAAACCCGAAGAGGCAGTGGTTTCTGAACCTTTTATAGTACAGTATTTAATAGTATTGCTTTCTGCAGAATTAATAAAATGAATGGTAGATGCAGAAGTTCCGGTATTCGTATTATTTATTATCAAATCTTTTGTCGATCCGGTTGCATTTACACGACCATCAATTGTTACGTTGTCAGCCCCGTTGAAATCAATAAGATGATTTGCGAGATTTGCGCTTATTGAAAGTCCGGAAATGGTGGGATATATTTTCACCGATGAATAACTTGAATTACCGCCAGCACCCGAATATCCGCTCTGATAAAGAATTGCCGATGCAGTTTCGGTAGTATTTGCTTTTATCCGCAACTCAAGTGCTCCTGTATGTGTACCATTGTTTATTTTATCGAAAGCGTCTTTAAGGCAATAGTACGAGGATTGTAAAACTCCTGAGTTATAAACATCAATATTTAGATTTAAAGTACCTTCAAAAGCTCCCATTGTAGGAGTTCCTTTTCGGGTAGTACCTGCATAATCGGTTGTTATTCCACTGATTGTATAAGCAGCAATTTTATCGGAGGACACATTGTAATTAGTAGCTGTATTACCGCCTGCTGTAGCAAATAAAGGGTTGATATTTAAACTATAAGTATCAAAACCACTTATTAAAGGCAAAGTTATCACATTTGTATTGTTGTAAAATCCCAATACGCCTCCGGTACCGGTAACATAATAGTCATTAAAGTCGAGTGAAAGCAAAGTGCTTACTCCATAATTAAGATATGCTGCATAATGCAGATTTGAACCCAAAATAGTTGATCGGGTATTCACAAAAAGATTACTTCGATAATCGCGTGTATTTGCAGAAGCAAAGCTGTACAAACAATATGATTTATTTGTTATCCCGGAACCCAGATTTCCACTAATATATACTGAATTGAAATTAATATAACAGGACTGGGATGCTGAGCCCGCATCGTATATTCCATAAACTGTAGTGGCAGTATTTCCTCCCAGATTTATAATATTATTATAACAATTTGTTTTACCTATATCCATTTTGATACCGTAAAGATTTGCTCCGGTAGACGATGCTGAAACAGACAAATTGGATATGAAATTCCCTGAAATATAGTTATTTCCGACATTCCCAACATAAGAAATACCAATAACACTTCCAACAAATGAAGCGTAGGTGTTTGATAGATTATAAATCGTATTACCGCTCACTGTTTTTGCATAAGCTCCTGACATAGCGATACCACAAACCGCAGCGAAAAAAGTGTTTGATGAATTTGCATTTGCAATGGTCAAATCATGAATTACATTATTGTTAACCGTGCAGGCACTGCTCGAAACAGTGATTCCATTTACATTTCCACCACCACCCAATGTTGTATTTGTAGTTCCATTGGTCAGATTTGCAATAGTATTTCCATTTACAGTTAAACCAGAAGATGTGGAGTTAAAAATCCCATAAACAGCTTGTGAATTTGCTGTACTGGCTGAAGTGGCATTTAAACTGTTAGATGTCGAGGTACTTCCTATGAAATTATTGTTTATTGTAGCTATCCCCGAACCTGTTCGGCTAATGGCATAAAGTGTAGATCCATCCGTTGAAGCATTAATGGTATTTATTGATCCAATAATGTTGTTTTCAGAATCGGTTGTTCCACTTCCTGCCAGGCAAATTCCATACACTACATTTCCTGTTGCACCCGAGGTAATGCTTATTGAACCTGTTCCTATATTTGCACCTATCGTATTTCCTATCGTAGTGCCAATATTTACAAGTCCTCCTGCTATATTAATGCCCGTCCATGTGGCTGATGAAGAATTACTCCACATAAAGTTTTGAATGGTATTTCCCTGTACATTGCTCGCAGTACCAGTTCCAACATTCAGATTTATTGCTGTAAATGTACTGTTAAAAGCATTCGTTTTTGTCCATGCACTACCCCCACATGAAGCCGCCTGCCCGCCAATGTAATTTCCTGAAACAGTGAAATTATTACCACTGGCATTATTTAAATAAATACCTGTATAAGCAACTGAAACTGTTGGAACAAAAGTCGCAGTTTCGAACAGACTATTATTGGTTACTGAACAGTTTATCGTATTAGATGTGAGATTTATGCCGTACGAAGCAGTTGAACGACTAAAAATGTTATATATGTTATTGTTACTTATAGTTATATTATTGTTTTCAAATAAAGCTGTACCTGTTGAAAAAATCGCATTTAATGGACGATTTACATCGAAAGAACTTGTGATATTATTATTATCAATGGTATTATTGCTATTTCCGGTTGCAATGCCTGTAGAGAAGAAAATAATTCCGGAAGTAGCAACGGTTTCGGAACCTTTGATGTTACAATACTTTACCGAATTGGAACCCGCATCATTTATAAACCGTATTGTTGATGTTCCAGCTATACCTGAAGTACTTGTATTGTTGATAATTAGATCTTTAGTGCTCCCGGTTGCATTTACTCTACCATCAATGGTTACATTATCAGCACCATTCAAATCGATTAAAGGCGAAGCCAGATTACCCGCAATGCTAAGTCCGGTGATGGTTGGATAAATATTTATGGAAGTAAAACTTGAGGTGCCACCCGAACCGGTATACCCACTTTGATAAAGAACAGCTGATGCGGTTTCTGTTGTAAAGTTAGCGAGTCTCAATTCCAAAATTCCTGTATGTGTTCCATAATTTATTGCATCAAATGCACTTTTAAGTGTAGCATACCTGGCTTGTAATGTTCCGCCCTTCCAAACTTCCACACTTAATAACAACGACACTTCAAAAGCACCGATTGTTGGAAATGTAGCTCTGGTTGCAGCTGAATAATCGGTAGTGATTCCTGTCCCGGAACCTCCTACTAGCCTTTTGTATGTTGGTATATAATCTGTTGCATTTGTACCACCTGGTGAAGTAAATGCCGGATTTATACTTATACTGCCTAAATTTTGTCCAATATTTGATTGAAATAAACTTATCGCCCCCAAATTTGCAGCATTGTAAAACCCCAACACCCCACCCGTTCCCGGTGCATAATAATCGTTATAGTCAAGAGTCAGATTGCTGTTTGTAGCATAATTGAAAAAAGCAGCATAATGCAGATTTGCTCCCGAAGTAGTTGAACGTGAGTTTGAGAAGATATTATTGCTGTAATTCCGGGAATTCGATGCCGCAGCACTATACAGAGCATAAGATTTGTTTGTAACTCCCGAACTTAATGTTCCACCAATATATATCGTATTAAAATAAAGGTTGGTATTGTTGGTAGATGAGCCAATGTCGTAGATTCCATAAATGGTGGTAGCTGTGTTTCCTCCCAGGTTGATAATGTTGTTTGAATAAGTGGTTGCACCCGAAGCAATATCAATTCCGTAAAGGGTAGCAGCGGTTGATGCAGCATTGACTGACAGGTTATAAATATAATTCCCCGAAACCACATTCGCTCCTGTTCCGGCAGAAAAGTACAACCCGAGAACACTTCCGGCAAACGAAGAGTAAGTGTTTGAAAGATTGTAGATTGTATTTCCGCTTACCGTACGCAGGGTAGAACCTGTGAGCACAATTCCCCCCACACTGGCCGAATTTGTTGCCAGATTATTTGCATTGGCAATAGTCAGGTCTCTGATTGTATTGTTCGAAATAGTATTCGCTCCGTTTGTGGAGCAAATACCGTTTATCAATCCCGCAGTGGCAGCCGTAGCATTATTTGTACTGTTTGTAAGATTGGCTATGGTGTTTCCGCTGATAGTTACTGTTCCTGTACCTGCATTGTAAATACCATACACAGACTGAACATTGGCTGTACTAGTGGAATTGGTAATAATACTGTTAGAACTTGTTGTACTGCCAATGGTATTATTACTGATTATGGTTGTTCCGGCAACTGCCGATTTATATATCCCATATATATTAGTGGCTAAAGCTGAAGTACTGCTACCGGTTATAGAACCAATAATATTATTTTCGCAATCTACAGTTCCGGTTGAAGCAATATTGAT
>CAIKVR010000246.1 GCA_903830915.1 uncultured Bacteroidales bacterium | reverse complement strand
TGCTGTTGTAGCTCAGTGGTAGAGCACTTCCTTGGTAAGGAAGAGGTCGCGAGTTCAATTCTCATCAACAGCTCAACTTTGTAAGCTTTTATAAAAACATATTAAATTACTAACAAAAAATAATCTTTGAGTTATGGCAAAAGAAAAATTTGACAGGTCAAAACCTCACGTAAACGTAGGTACCATTGGTCACGTTGACCACGGTAAAACTACTTTGACCGCTGCAATTACCATGGTACTTGCAAAAAAAGGACTTTCTGAGATGCGTTCATTCGATTCAATCGATAATGCACCGGAAGAAAAAGAACGTGGTATTACCATTAATACATCACACGTAGAATATCAGACTGCCAATCGTCACTATGCACACGTTGACTGTCCAGGACACGCTGATTATATTAAGAACATGGTTACAGGTGCTGCTCAAATGGATGGTGCAATCATTGTAGTTGCTGCTACTGATGGTCCAATGCCACAAACCCGCGAACACATTTTGTTAGCCCGTCAGGTAAACGTACCTCGTATCGTTGTTTTCATGAACAAATGCGATCAGGTAGATGATGAAGAAATGTTGGAATTAGTAGAAATGGAAATGCGTGAATTGCTTTCATTCTATGATTTTGATGGTGACAACACTCCGGTTATCCGTGGTTCTGCACTTGGTGCATTGAACGGTGATCCAATGTGGGAAGATAAAGTAATGGAATTGATGGATGCCGTAGATACCTGGATTCAATTGCCAGAACGCGCTACCGATAAACCATTCTTGATGCCGGTAGAAGATGTATTCTCGATCACAGGTCGTGGTACAGTTGCTACAGGACGTATCGAAACAGGTAAAATCAAAACCGGTGAAGAAGTTCAAATCATTGGATTAGGACAGAGCGCATTGAAATCAGTAGTTACCGGAGTAGAAATGTTCCGTAAGATTTTGGACGATGGCCAGGCTGGTGATAACGTAGGTTTATTACTTCGTGGTATCGACAAAGACAGTATCAAACGTGGTATGGTTATCACCCACCCGGGAAAAGTAACCCCTCACACTACTTTCAAAGCTGCTGTGTATATCCTGAAAAAAGAAGAAGGTGGACGTCACACTCCATTCCATAACCGTTACCGTCCACAATTTTATATCCGTACATTGGATGTAACCGGTGAAATCGCTCTTCCAGAAGGAACAGAAATGGTAATGCCAGGGGATAACCTTGAATTAACAGTAACATTAATCTATCCGGTAGCTTGTAACATTGGTTTACGTTTTGCTATTCGTGAAGGTGGACGTACCGTTGGTTCAGGTCAGATTACCGAACTTCTAGACTAATCGATTAAACAATACAATAGAGTCGTTCCACGGCAACGTGGGACGATTTAACACACGGGCGTAGCTCAGTTGGTAGAGCACTGGTCTCCAAAACCAGGTGTCGGGAGTTCGAGTCTCTCTGCCCGTGCAAATTCTATTTATATATGAAGATAATTAACTATATCAAAGAGGCGTATTTAGAACTTGTTCAGAAAGTATCCTGGCCTACACGGACAGAACTTACGAACAGTGCAGTAGTGGTTTTGGTTGCTTCCATCATTCTTGCACTGATTGTATGGCTTATGGATTTAGGTTTTGAAAATATCATGAAATTTATTTACGGACAACTGTCTTAATTTAATCAATGGAGGTCATTAAAGTGTCTGAGTCAACAAATTTTAAATGGTACGTTATGCGCGCCATTAGTGGAAAAGAGAACAAGGTAAAGGAATACATTGATGCAGAAATCAAAAATTCGGATCTTGGTCAATATGTTGCTCAGGTATTAATCCCTACTGAGAAAGTTTACCAGATTCGTAACGGCAAGAAGATTACAAAAGAACGTAATTGCATGCCGGGATATATTTTGATAGAAGCTTATCTTATCGGTGAAATTCCTCACCGCCTGCGTAATACACCAAACGTTATTGGCTTTTTGGGTGAAAAGAACCATGTCCCTACAGCGATTCGTCCTTCGGAAGTGAATCGGATCCTGGGCAAGGTGGACGAACTCCAGGAAACAGAAGAAGAAATGCTCACGCCTTTCTTTGTTGGTGAGAGTGTGAAAGTGATCTTTGGTCCTTTCACCGGATTTAGCGGGATCATAGAGGAAGTAAATTCCGAGAAGAAAAAACTCAAAGTTATGGTTATGATTTTCGGACGGAAGACTCCGCTCGAATTAGCATTCACTCAAGTAGAAAAGGAGTAGTCGATTCTTGTTACAAATCGGTCATTCCAGTTAAACATCAAAAATTAAAATTATTATGGCTAAAGAGATTGCTGGACAAATTAAATTACAGATTAAAGGAGGTGCGGCAAACCCCTCTCCACCGGTAGGCCCAGCATTGGGATCTAAAGGGATCAATATAATGGAGTTTTGCAAACAATTTAATGCCAGAACCCAAGACAAACCGGGCAAGATTTTACCGGCAGTCATCACCTATTATACTGACAAATCATTTGACTTTATTGTCAAGACTCCTCCAGTTGCAATTCAATTATTGGAAATCACCAAATTGAAAAGCGGATCGGCGGAACCTAACCGTAAGAAAGTTGCTGAAATCACCTGGGAACAGGTAGAAGTAATTGCCGGGGACAAGATGGTCGATTTGAATTGTTTTGAATTAGAAGCAGCTATGAAAATGGTTGCCGGTACAGCTAGAAGTATGGGTATTACCGTCAAAGGTACTTTTCCAATTAAAAATTAATATAAACTTCAATTAAAATGAGTAAACTGACAAAAAATCAAAGGTTAGCTTTAGAAAAAATTGAAGCAGGAAAAACCTATTCTCTCAAAGAAGCAGCCGGATTGGTAAAAGAGATTTCCAATTCGAAATTTGATGCCTCTGTTGATATAGATGTACGCTTAGGTGTTGATCCACGTAAAGCCAACCAAATGGTACGCGGCGTCGTGTCGTTACCAAACGGAACCGGAAAACAAGTAAAGGTTCTTGCATTATGTACTCCCGACCAGGAAGCAGCGGCCAAAGAAGCCGGAGCTGATTTTGTAGGTCTAGATGAATATATCGATAAAATCAAAGGAGGATGGACGGATGTAGATGTGATTATCACAATGCCGGCTATCATGGGAAAACTGGGTGCATTAGGTCGTATATTAGGCCCACGTGGTTTAATGCCTAACCCAAAAAGCGGAACAGTAACCAACGAAGTAGGGAAAGCTGTCAAAGAAGTAAAACAAGGGAAAATCGACTTTAAAGTTGATAAATATGGTATTGTACACACTTCGGTAGGAAAAGTATCTTTTGCTGCTGAACAACTGGTGGAAAATGCCAAAGAATTTGTTTCTACGTTGATGAAACTTAGACCAACTGCCGCTAAAGGTACTTATGTAAAGAGCATTTATCTTTCAAGCACAATGAGTATGGGTATTAAAATTGAACCCAAATCAATAGACGAATAAAATAAAAAGTTTATGAAAAAGGAAGATAAAAGCGCTATTATAAAACAACTCGAAACAACCATCAGCGAGTATGCACACTTCTATTTGACGGATATTGCCGGCTTAAATGCAGCGCAAACCAGCGAATTAAGAAGAGTATGTTACAAAGAAGATGTAAAGCTTGTAGTTGTAAAGAATACATTGCTCCAAAAAGCACTTGAAAACTCATCAGTAGATTTTAGTGAACTTTATGGTACGCTCGTAGGTGAAACTTCATTAATGCTTTCGAACACGGCTAACGTGCCTGCGAAATTGATTAGTGAATTCAGCAAACAAAAAAGCAACAAGCTTAAGAAACCAGTTTTGAAAGCTGCTTATGTTGAAGAAAGTTTCTTTATCGGCGAAGACCAATTAGATGCATTAATCCACGTGAAGAGCAAAAACGAACTTATCGGCGAACTTATTGGCTTATTGCAATCGCCTGCTAAGAATGTTATATCCGCACTCCAGTCTGGAGGAACAACTATCCATGGCGTATTAAAAACGTTGTCGGAAAGATAATTTC
>CAIKVR010000245.1 GCA_903830915.1 uncultured Bacteroidales bacterium | reverse complement strand
CCAAATGGATTGCCGCCTCCCTGGCAAATATAGGTAGATCCACTTGCAAAAACGACCGAATTAAGAGCAGTAGTTCCAAACACATTTCCACTTAAAGTACTTCCAGCGGTAAATGTTGCTCCATTCTGGAATGTTATTGCACTGGCATCAACAGCCGTTAGTTTATGAGCAGCAGTATTATAAGTCACTGACCCGCTAATACTGCCGGTTGTTCCGGTAGTAAGCGCAATGGTTATTATGTTTGTGGCCTGAATAATATTGAGCGAACTTCCTGCTGCAACACTCAAATCGTTGCCGGCATCACCGTTAATTGTAAGTGTAGCTGTTGCTGCCGATTGAAATTCAACTGCTGTAGAATTTGAAATCAACAATTGTGCTATCGTTTGAGTTGGAAGATTTGTCGCAACAACACTTCCACCGCTATTAAACTGAAGAATATCATTGGGGAAAGAAGTTGTACGATTCGGACTCCAGTTACCCGATACCTGCCAATCAGTACTTGTTGCTCCTGTCCATGTATATGTATTGGGTGTAGCAGGAACAATCATTCCACTGCATGTTACATTGGTGGCACTGGCTCCTCCACCGGAACATGCTATAATCTCCGAATTATAATAACCTGCAGATAATCCCGTCTTTAGTCTTACATATACCGGAGTAGAAGTAAGGGTTGAAGAGGTATAGGGTACTAATGCTGTTGGTCCAAAGCTGACATTATCAGCAGATACTTCAAAGTTGGTTGAACCGGAAATGCTGATATTGCCCGTTCCTGTCAGATTTGCACCGCTAACATTGAATGACTGAGAAGCTGATGAACCTGAACCTTCCACACAATTTATTCCGTTTATTGATGTTGGCGTGACATTTAAAGATGCTGGAACTAGTGGAGTTGCAGTCGCAGTTGAGGAAGATGAAAAAGCAATATAACTAATGGTTTGGGTATTTGAACCATCATAAGCAAATGGATAAATTCTGAAAGTGTATTGAGAACCTGCCGTTAATCCTGAAATAACCTGCGATGTGGCAGTGCCCGAAAAAATTACAGCTACTACAGTTCCTGTACCGATTGTATTTCCGATAGAATAACTTGTTCCATCTGTTGGGGCAGTACCAGGAGCTGAAGCGCCTAATCTTTGAAGTATTATATAACCATCAGCCCCTGCAGCTGCAGTCCATGTCAGGTCAAGTGAAGTGCCACTTCCAGCATCAATATTGGCTGCAAATGCAGTTACGGGTGTAGTTGGTTTAACTGCTGTTGTGTAAAAGCTGCTTTCATCGGTAAGTGTCGTTCCGGCAATATTCGTAGCATAAGCTTTATAAAAAATTTGTGTTTTTGCTGGCATAGAAGTTCGGCTTTGGGTAAAAATACCCGTTGTAACTCCGCTTGCAGCTATTTTATTATCAGTAATTAATACTCCGGTAGTAGTATTCCAAACCGTACCTTTTTCGGTAATTGCACTTCCACCATCCGAAGTTATATTTCCCCCTAATGTTGCTCCACCACTGGTAAAGGTAGTCGCTGTGGGCGTTGTAATAACAGGTGCAGTTGCAGCAGTTGTGGTGGCGGTGGCAGGAGTTAAAGATGCAGTTGCATAGGCTAAATAACAGAAGGTTATAGCATTTGTTCCATCATAACCAAACGGATAAATTTTGTAGGTATATTGTGTACCAGCGGTTAATCCTGAAATAACCTGCGATGTGGCTGAACCAGAAAGAATAACGGCTGCAACTGTTCCAGATCCTAATACAGCATTTACGCTATACCCTATTCCATCAGCCGGTGCAGTACCAGCCCCGGTAGCACCTACTCTTTGAACAATTAGATAACCATCGACCCCATCAACAGCAGTCCAGTTAAGATTCAACGATGTATTGCTTCCTGAAACGGTGCTAGCAGCAAACGATCCTACAGCTGAAGTTGGTTTAAGGGCTAAGGTATAAAAGCTACTTTCATCTGTTAAAGTAGTTCCAACTGCATTCGTAGCATATGCTTTGTAGAAAATATGTGATTT
>CAIKVR010000244.1 GCA_903830915.1 uncultured Bacteroidales bacterium | reverse complement strand
CCCCCTTGGAAGTTCGGCTGAACAAAGTTTTCAAATTACGAATACAGGAAGTATTGACCTGACAATTACGGGTTTGAATTTTAATGACACTCAGTTTTCAACAACAGAAGTATCGGGTTTCAGTATTGCTCCGCAGGCAAGTAGAACTATAACAGTTAGATTTAGTCCTACAGTAAAAGGAACGCTTTCGAAGCAATTGCAGATTGGAAGTAATGACCCCGATCAGGCAACTTCAAACCTAACACTTAATGCAGTAGGATTTGCCGTAAACGAAATTCATACCGGAAGTATTTCAGGTGCTTCATCAACAACGAAAACACTGGAATTTACACTGAACAATATGGAAGCTTTTACAGGTTTTCAGTTTGACTTAAACCTGCCCCAAGCTCTAACTTATCAAGCAGGAACAGCTCAATTGTTTCGTTCGCAAGACCAAATCGTTTCAGTTAATCAGGTGAATAGTCAAACATTAAGGGTTGTAGCTTTTTCAGCCGGAAACAAAAATTTCACCGGGACGAGTGGAAAAGTACTTAGTCTGGATTTTTTGATTTATGGTTCAGCAGGGTATTACTCCCTTGGAATCAGCAATGTAATTATTGCCAATGCAATAGGTGAGAATATATTCTCTGATTCGTTTGGTGGACAGTTGAATGTTACATGTCCATCCCTTTACAGTAATTCACAACTAAGTTTTGGTGATGTATCTATTTTGTCAAGCTCCACATTGCTGCAACGTGTTTATAATTATGGACAAGAACCTTTAATTATCAACAAATTGCAGTTTTCTAATCCATATTTCAAAAGTAATCAAACACTTCCGGTGACTGTTCAACCTTATAACTATGTTGATTTAACTGTTATTTTTAGCGATTCTGTCAAAGGTACAGCAAACGGAACAGTCAAAATTTTCAGTAACGACCCGAATAATAACCCTTTTGTAGTTCAATTATATGGTAATGCTTTTATCCCGAATTATTTAAAGATAAATCCTCCCAACTATGTGCCCGGAGAAAGTAAAAACATAGCTATTGAAGTGCAAAATGAAGAGACATTTGTGGCAATGCAATTTGATTTAAGTTACCCCATCGGATTTACTCCCGATTTGAATGCAATTACGTTGACAAACCGCAAACAAGATCATGTGTTGGCAGCCATTACATTGTCTAATACCAGCTTGCGAATTCTGGTTTATAGTCCGGGGCAAAAGCCTTTCTCGGGCAAATCAGGTTCAATCCTTAACATCCCATTTAAAGCAGAATCAGATTTAATGTATGGGGCATATAATTTGAATTTTAGTAATGCGATGATAAGCAATACAAAGTCTGAAAATATTTTATATGGCACAAAAAATGGGACATTGAATGTGCAGACAACCACAAACACTCAACAAATTACTGACAATTCTAAATTTCAGATTTATCCGAACCCTGCAACTGAAAGTTTTTGTATAAGTGGAATTAATGGTAATACAATTCTGAAATTGACTGATATTAATGGGAAAGTTTTGATTGCTAAACAAATAACTGATAAGGAGTCTATATCAATAAAGAATTTGTCAGATGGTTTGTATGTTATAAAAGCAATTGATATAAATGGAACATTTGAAAGAAAATTAATTAAAAAATAGAATCACCGTCCATGGTGATAGGGAATAATCTTTAAATGATTTAAGTTAGGGGCATTGTTGTTGGGAATTTCAAATCCTAAATATAAGAATCCCATGCCCTTAGGATACTTCCCACAACCCCTTCTCAAGCTTTACAGTTTGACAAACCAACGGTCAGCGCAAGCTAAAGTACCCAAAGGGGGATAGGGGTCGTGGTCGAGCGCAGGGTTTTCTTTATTTATAAAACATTACAGGCTGAAATTCTTATTTGAATTTCAGCCTGTAATGTTGAATGTTTTGTATTAGTTATTCGCTAACTTTTACAGCTTTAGGGTCGCTTTGCCATAAACCGTGTTTTGTGCAGTGTGAAATAGCTACTAAACTCAAATCTTTTGTTGGGACAAGATTAAAAACTACTTCGGCATGTCCGGGTTTACCACCAAGAACACCTGGAAGAAAGTTTGCTTCTGCCACCATCAAGTCTCCATTGAATAATTTGATGGATTGAATGTAATGATCGAAATCATCAGGGTGAACATATTCGTTGCCCATAACTACTTTTACTGCTAATTTCTCACCTGCTTTTGCTTCTTCAGCACAATGAATAAAAGGTGAATGACGATCGATGTAATCTTTTCTTGCTTCTCTTTCTACTTGACTAATGTCCTGATAACTATTTACCTTTGGCATAAGAATTTGATTTTAAAAAAATTATTAATTAGTTGTTTAATGTGTGTTTGTTTGAGTAATTTCAGAGTCAAAATAAACGGACTTATTGATTTTAATTCTCTAACAAACAAGAGTTGAAAATTGTTTATTCCGAATCATATTTTTTTTCAAAATTTTTACTACTCAGCAGCCCTCAATTTTGTAATTATTTGATTTTCAATTCGACTAGTCGAATTGAAAATCAAATGTACAGTCATTTGTTTCTATTATCCCCCAGTTGCGCTTCGCTTATTGGGGGTTATTCACATTTAGCCCTTTCGGGGCAAAGAAACTAATTCTCTATATTTCAAAAAACTAAGTTTAAATTTTTCTAAAACGATAGGGTGCTGAGTAGTAACCAAAATTTATACGCGTTCAGTGTTTGAAATTTTTGTCGGCATTTATTATTTGTTAGTTCTAGTATGCGGAAATGATACTTGATTTAATCTTTAATTTGGCAAAATAGAATTAATTGCAAAATATCTATTGACTCTTGTCTAACTGCATTTTTCTTAGCATCTTTGCAGTTGAATACGAAATTACAAATTTAAGCCCGACACTTTATAAAAATTGTGGGTAAACACAAAACGAAACATGAAGAAAACCATTCAATTAATGCTTGTATTAGCTATTGTTTTACTAGCAACATCGGCTTGTAAAACAAAACAAAAAATTACCGAAATTCCTGCAGGAGCTAAAAAGACAGCTGTTGCACCAAAACCTGTTTTAACCCCGACTCCTGCTGTAAATCCTACTCCAATAGTGGAAGAAGCCAAAGTGACTGAACCTGAAGTGGTTCGGAACGAAAATTTCAGTTTGGTTGAAGGTGAAAAAGATGCTTTGAAATTAAAATACCATGTAGTGGTTGGCAGTTTTACAAAACAGGTTAATGCACAGGGACTTCAAAAGGCATTAATTACGGAAGGGGATAAAGCACTTATTGTTATTAATGAAAAGGGTATGTACCGTGTACTAATTGCTTCATTCAATGATTATAATCAGGCACATGTAAAAATTAAACAAATTTCCAATCGTTTTACTGATGCATGGGTATTGGTTCAGAAATAGGAGTTTTTAGACACACATAACTTTACAACACCCATAAGTGGAATAACAAACTATTGTTAAACGGCCAGTTTCGTATTTTCCACAAACATATACTACTTTATAAAGACAGCTTTTCCAACGTATTTACGTTAGAAAAGCTGTCTTTAATTTTACAAACAGGATATTTGAATTCTAATCTTTGACACAACGAATAGAGAACCCTAGTTTTTTACTCGTTTTGTCCTTACCTACATAGTGGAGGCTACCTGCCATATACCTAAATTTGCCGTAATCCGGATTGTACTCACTTGTAGTCCACCAATATCCGCCAAATTCTAAATTGATGAAAGTAACATCACGATAGCCACCCGGAAGTGCTGTAAAGCCGGTAATGTTGGTAGCACCAGCGTTTTGTTCTACCCAATCGGTTGTTCCGGCTTCTTTTAATAGATCTCCTGCATTCGCTTCGCCTCCCAGAAAAGTGGTGAGGGTTGTCCATTCGGCATCAGTAGGTACGTGCCAGCCTACCGGTGCTATGTTGCGACTGTCGCTGGCAGCATACCAGTTATACAAGTGACCATACCTGACACCGATTGCAGCATTGTTATTATAATCGCACCAGGCTCCGGTAGTTAATCCTGCCCATACGGTATTTGTTTTGTCCGGTTCGTAAGCAATGGCATCTCCGTTATTGTAATGTGTCGATTTTAGGTTTTCTGTCATCCATATTTGTGTGCCAATTTTCATAGTGTGATACAAATTACCATCGATGTCGGTAACGGTAAGTGGTGGATACACTTTCTGGAAAGTTACGCTATCCACTTCGGATAGTACACTTTTATAGACTACTGCACCAGCTTTATACACATATATGGTGTCCTGAGCCATAGCTGCAGAAACTGATAGAATAAGAGCTAAAATAATGATTTGAAATGTTTTCATAATAGTATTGTTTAATTTATTTATTTTTCAGTATAATAATTAATTATTTTTTGTCTATTGCTTAATAAATTTAGCTTTTGTGGTTTTTGTTCCATTTATAATGCGACACACATAAAAACCATTGGGTAGTGATGATACAGAAATACTACTTTTTGCATTTCCAAGTGATGATTTCAAAGCAACTTTTCCGTCAATACCAACAATCTCAAGGTATGTGTTTTGAGGATTTTCAGTGCTGTAATTAACGTTCAGTATATCCTGCACCGGATTTGGGAAAAGTGAAAGTGTGTAGTTTTGCTCTTCGTTTATTGGAGCTATTTCTGTTGGATTAACACCAAAGTTCATATATTGAACATTGGTACGTTCAAAAGAGCTTGAGCTTGCATCTTTTTTGTTTACAGTCACATTGCCGGCTTCAAAAGTGAGTGACTTGAGTGTACTTAAGACAAAGGGCGTGATAACACCCACCTTTTGTTTTACAAAAAGTATGGTTTGTGCCTGAGTTGCTTGCAGCCCAAAGCCCAGCAAAAGTACAGCACATGTTTTTAATTTGTAGTGTTTCATAGAAGTATGTTTTTTGAATTTGTTTGTAGATTCTTAGGGATAGTTATTTTACAATAATGCCATTCATGGAACAAGCTGAAGAACTATATAGAGTTGTGACTATTTCATTTTTCCAGTATTTACCAGAATATTGTCCCTCGTTACCAGTTACATAAACATCAGAGTCATATACAAAAATTGATTTAGCTTCTCCGTTAGTATTTGTACTTGTAGTAAGATTTGTTTTAACTCCATTTTTCCAGTAAACGGCTTGCGAATTTTGTGGTGAATCAATGTAGACTTTTCCTGCAACATATACATCTGTACCTTTTACATATACTGATGTTCCATTAGCTCCATAAGTAGTGCCGGAAGGAAGTATGACCATTGTGCCGTTTTTCCAGTAAACTGCATCACCATACGTACCGGTTACATGACCTGTAACATACACATCTGTACCATTTACATAAATTGAACTGGTTTGAGCATAATGGTCTAAATCTGAAAGTTGAACTGCAATGCCATTTTTCCAGTATTTTGCCTTATCTCCCATACCATTGTCTTCATAACCGGATACATACACATCTGATCCATTTATAAATACTCCTGTTGCAGTTGCGTCATGAATGCCATTGGACAGTGAAATTGCTGTTCCATTTTTCCAGTATTTTGCAACGCTTTGACCGTCTGAATTGATTTCATAACCCGCAACATATATATCCTGTCCATTCATGAATATTGAGTATGCTTCAGCGGTTGTTGATCCATTGGTTAGTTTTACCAATGTTGTGTTTTTCCAGTAACATGCAGTCAAATGATTGTTGCTATTAGTTATTGAACCTGCCATATACACATCATTATCGGTTGCAAATACTGAATTTGCAACATTAGAACCTGTTTTTTCATCTTCCAGCGCAATTGCAGTTCCATTATTCCAAAGGTATGCTCCTGCGTATGTGCCACCAGCTATAAGAATGGATTTTCCATAATTGAAATTAAATTTATTTGAAATCCCGGAATTGGTAGAAACTACTAAATTTCCGGATGTGGTTACAGGTACTTTCACCACTAGTTTTGTTTCACTTGCCGATAAAACAGTTACATTCACATCGTTTATTTTTACAACATTGTCGGTTGCAGTTGTCGAAAAATTTTTGCCGGTAATTTCAATAGGTGTACCAGCAGCAGCAGTCGAAGGAGAAACCGTCGTTATTGTCGGTGTGGTGTCAATGGTTTCAGTAGAACATCCGATTAATAGTCCCGACAATAAAATAATCACACTAAAAAAAGTTGTTTTCATTTGCTTTAAATTTTAATTATTAATTAATGGTTTGATAATGTAGTCTATAGAAGTTTTAAATTTGAATAATATTTTATGTGTGTTACCTGAAAAATGAATTAAATAGCAGTTCAAAAATCGAATTTCAGCGATTCAAATTCATGTTGACAAAAGTAAAATATAGAAATTCAATGAAATACCCCCAAAAGGGGGTTTTTAATTCTATGGTATGAAATTACTTTTGCAATAAAATAATTTGTATTTTTGTGATTGATGTAATTTAAAATCAAGATTATTTCTGAGATCATTTTTATAAATTGTTTAAACTCAAAATTATGATTAACCGAATACAATTAGCAAAATCAGCTTATCGGCTTTCTGCAATTATTGCATTTTTGCTTGTAAATACAGGTATTTGCTTTTCGCAGAACTTAGATTCAATGGAGAATGTGCTCAAAACCCGAAAAGTACCCATAAAAGAGCAACTAGACCTATATGATGATTTGAGTTGGGGGTATCTGAATTTGGACTTAGTTAAATCGAAACTTTTTTCAAGAAAAGGTATTGATATTAGCACGAAGAACAAAATTGACAAGTCGACAGGAATATTTTACCATCATTTGGGTATTGCTTATTATAAAGATAGTAAGACAGATAGCGCATTATTTTATTTAAAGACAGCAGAATCATTTTCCCGTAAAGCCAATGACGAGAGCAGATTAAATAATATTTATATAGCATACGCCATTGTTTACGAAACAACAGGCGATTACGAAAAAGCAATATCTATTAATCTAAATCTACTTCCAAGATTGGAAAAGCAAAACAAGTTTACATTAATCCGTACTGTTTATGGAAATATCGGGACTTTGTACCTCAATATTCATAACTATAATCTTGCTGAAAAATATTTTCAGCAATCAGCTAAATTATGTATTGAGAAAAATGATGATTGGAGATTGAGTCAGGCTTATAATGGTTTGACAAACGTATTTACAGCAAAAAAAGAATATAAAAAAGCACTCGGGTTTGCCAATAAGGCATTAGAAGTGGCATATCGTTGTGGTGATGTTGAAGGTCAGGCACTTACTTATCAGAAAATCAGCGAAATTTACTATTCTCATTATAAAGATTTTGATAAAGCATTGCAAATAGGTTTAAAAGGAATGAACATTGCAAAGAATTCATGTACAGTTAGTGATATGGCTGCTATGCAGGTTAACCTTTCAAATATTTATTATCAAAAAAATGACTATAAAAATAGTTTGTTTTATGCCTTGGAAGCAATTCAATCGGATACAACTGACATAGCATTACATGAAAATGTGGCTGCCAACATAGTTAAGTCTGCAATTTTCCTTAACGATAAACGGTTGTCCATAAGGTATTTTGATAAGTTTTACAATATTGTTGAATCCAGAAGCAAAAAAGAGTTGCACCGGTTTTCTGTAGATAGTGAAAAGAAATACCAAACCGAGAAAAAAGAGTTGGAAATAACCGTTTTGCAAAAACAAAGGAGATTAAGTATCATTATATTTGTAGCATCCACAGTTGTATTGATATTGATTTTGCTAACTATTTATTATCGTTTTTTGATTACCAAACGTAACAAACAAATTGCCGAACAACGTATATCTCAGTTAGAACAGGAAAAACAACTTGTGGCAACACAGTCGATTCTCGAAGGGGAGAATGCGGAGCGAACCCGATTAGCTCGCGACCTGCATGATGGGCTGGGAGGAATGTTATCGGCAATTAAAATTAATCTTTTTGATATGAAACAAGGTGTAACATTAGAAGTAGACGATGTGTCCCGACTAAACCGTGTGTTCAACATGCTCGATGAATCGATGAAAGAACTTCGCCGGGTGGCTCATAATATGATGCCTGAATCGCTGTCACGCTATGGATTAAAGGTAGCACTTGCTGATTTTTGCAGCAATTTTAGTCAGGTTCAATTTCATTATTTTGGTAATGAGCAGCGGATAGATCCAAAAACAGAAATAATGCTGTATCGAATTGTACATGAACTGATAAACAATGCCATTAAACACGCAGAGGCTTCATCTATCAACGTGCAGTTAGTGCAGGAATCGGACAGAATATCCCTTAACGTTTATGACGATGGCAAAGGATTCGACAAAACTATTGCGGCAAAAGGAACAGGGCTTAAGAATATTACTGATCGGGTGTATTCACTTGGCGGTAATATCGACATAAACACCGAACCAGATAAGGGAACAGAAATTTCAATAGAAATAAAACTCTGATTATGATTAAATTATGTATCGTAGACGATCACCGGGTACTTGTTACCGGACTTGTGGGGCTTTTTAGCTCATCAACCAATATTCAGATTACTGGTACAGCCTATAATGCCAAAGAATGTCGGTTGATGTTATCACAGCAACAGCCCGATGTCATTCTGTTGGATATTAACCTGCCCGATGCCAACGGAACGGAACTATGTAAAGAAATTAAGACTAAATATCCATCGGTAAAAATTATTGCCCTCACAAGCTATAGTGAATATACCGTAGTACGACAGATGCTCGAAAATGGTGCTTCGGGATATGTGCTTAAAAACGCTATGCCCGACGAAATCATTCTGGGAGTGGAAACAGTTGCTGAAGGGAATCAATTTTTATGCGACGAGGTTGATATGCTTATGAATAGCCGTTCTAAACTTCAAATATGGCTTACGCCCCGCGAAAAGGAGCTACTTGGCCACATAGTGAACGGATATACAAATAACGAAATAGCCGACAAGATGTATTTGGGTATTGAAACTGTAAACAGTTATCGTAAAAATCTCCTTTGCAAACTCGGTGCGCGAAATACAGCCATATTAGTCAAAATGGCTATTGAGGAAAAACTGATTTAGGAAGTTCTCTGATAAAAATTAGTTACACCGAATTTCCAAAAGCACAAAAAAGGTAAATGTCAAACTCAATAGTAATAGCTTTAAAAAAGAAAGTTCATAAAGAATTTTCTTTTTTGTTTTAAAAAAAAACGTTGGTTTTGGAAAAGTGTTGATATATTTGTAAATAATTTTAATGAGTTTAAGCATAAATAGAAAATGAATGAACATCTCAAACTGTTAATCCAGCAGTATTTAAACCGAAAGCACCCTCTCAATTATAAAAATCGCTATCAACTTATCGTGATGGTTATCCTCTCGGCACAAGATTCGGATAAACATATTAACGAACTAACGCCAGTTTTTTTTGAAGCTTTTCCTTCATTAAGCAGTCTTTCACTAGCTGCACCTGAAGATTTACACCATTTTTTTAGTTCAGTCAGGAATTTTGGTCACAAGTGTGAATGGTTGGTTAAGTTGGCACAAACTGTTGGCTTAGACGATGAAATTCCAACTAATATGACCGAATTGACTAAATTGCCCGACATTGGACGTAAGTCGGCTAATGTGATTATTCGCGAATCAGGTAATGAGGCAGAAGGTATTATTGTGGATTTACATGTGTTACGTGTAGCACCAAGGATTGGAATTGCCACCGGTTCTCAACCAGAAAAGATAGAAAAGCAACTTATGGCTGCTTTACCCCGCGAGAAATGGAACGATATAGGTATGGCTATTTCATTTTTGGGACGTGAAATTTGTCGACCGACGAATCCAAAATGTGAGCTTTGTGTTATGAATCAGGTTTGTAAATATCATACCGGAATAACAGAAGAAGCTGACAATCAACCGGTATTATTTTAATATGTAATCAAATATTTATGAAAAACTCGCTGAGTACTAAAGAGAAATCAGTACAAATAAACATCAATTCTGTTTATTACGGTTCAATTGCAGAAATCGGGGGAGGGCAGGAGACCGCCCGTCATTTGTTTCAGGCAGGTGGCGCATCGAACACTATCGCCAAATCTATTTCGGCTTATGATAAATCGTTTTCCGATTATTTCTATAATCAGGGAACACCATCGCGCTATGTAGCCGAAGACCGGTTGAGCAAAATGGTTGATTATGAGTACGAAGAGTTGATTAAAATTCTCGATACAAAGAATACTCAAAAGTTTTTTGCTTTTGCCAACACCGTGGAAACCCTCAACTTTGCTAAAACCAATCAGGGTAATGGTTGGCTTGGTATTGCAGTAGAAGGAAGCAAAAGGTATGAGCCAAATAAATTTTTTATTCATATTAAATTACTTGAGAATGACACGCTTTTGCAACAGTATTCGTTAGGTACATTGGGTATTAATCTGATTCACAGTAGTCTGTTCGATTGGGAGGATCCTCGCAAAGTATTGTTGACTTTGCTCGATAATCTTGATACTGACCGCGTTGAAGTGGATTATGTGTATGTGGAAGGACCGGATATGAACTGGTGCGATAACCGCCTTTTGAATCTGATGCTGGTAAGTCACAACATGACACCGGCAATTATGTTCGACCAATTTGGTCGAATTCAGCAACCTGGTGACTTACTTTACCGTAAAAATGTATTGTTGATGCGCGGTTATTTCAGACCGATAAATAATCTGAATATCGAATTCCTGAATGATAGTTTATCTGTTTTCAAAGACGATGAAGATTACAAACCGGACAACACCATTGCCTTTTGCGAAATTTCGCTCAACTATCTGATTCAGAATGAGGAAGTAGACGAAAAAGACTTTATGCATAGGGTTGATTTGCTCAATAAAGTAGGTCAGAGTGTTATGGTGTCTAAATTTAGCAGATATTTTAAACTGGTGGATTATTTTGCGCAGTTTAAAATGAATAAGCTTCGCATAGTGGTTGGATTACCCACGTTTGACAAGATTATGGATAATTCACAATATAAGGATTTGAGAGGAGGCTTGCTACAGGCTATGGGAACATTATTTCAGGAAAATGTCAAAATGTATTTATATCCATATACCGATATGACCACCGGTGAGGTAATTTATCCTGAAGAATCCCATTTCAAAAATGAATATCAATTGTTGTGGAAATACCTTATATTGACCAGAAAAGTTTTGATTATGAAAGGTATAGCTTCAAGGCATCTTGAAATAACTTCAGCGTCTATAACCAAACTGATTGAAGATGGAGATGAAAATCTTATTCATTTTGTGCCGGGTAAGGTGTTCAGACATATCAAGGAAAATAAATTGTTCGGCTATGGAAAGAATACGTTGTAGGTGGTTTTGTTCAAAATAGATTTTTTGCGGATTAAATTGCTAAACCATTGTCTGAAAGCAAAATCAAAGGTCTTGAAGTAAGTCTGTAGGTAAAAATATTTATTATTTTTTGATTTGGTATTTTTGTTGAATAATCCAATAATTTATCTGTTTTATAAACTCAGAATACTTGTTCCTTGTCCAGTTTTTACTACATAACAACCATGTGTGGTTATTGGAAAAGTAAGTAAGCTGTCGTGACTAATTCCTGAATATAACAACGTTCCGGAGATGTTGTAAACTGTGACTGCTTCATTGTCATCAAGTCCGAGTAGTGTTATTTTGAGATTTTGGATAGAAATTTTTATTCTTCCAGCTAAAGGAGATTTCACAGGAGTATCGAAATTTGTTTCGTTTATTGTTGTGAAATCCTGCCAATAAGGCGCAGCTTTGTAAATTGATGTTGTGCCGAATTGAACAATTAGTTGACAATTAGTTTTGTTTACTTGTCCAAAAGAGTAACTATCAATTGTTTGTGGACTTGTAGCAGCATTCATCACTTTTGTTAGTGCTGTGCAGTTATAGAAAGCTCCGCTACCAATACTCGATACATTTTTTGGTATTCTTATTTCAGTTAATCCAGTACAATATTCAAAAGCATACATACCGATGGTAGTTACTGATACAGGTATGGTAATCGAAGTAAGACCAGAACATCCATCGAAGGCATAAAAATCGACAGTTTTAACGGTGTTGGGTATCGTGAAAGAACCTGTTTTACCAAGAGGACAAATCAGGAGTGAATCCTGTACCAGATTATACAATACACCGTTAGATGATGAAAAAAGTTTATTACCAGTTGCAACATCAAAGGCAGTCAGGCTGCTACAGCCATAGAATGCATAATCGCCAATTGTTGTAACTGATGCAGGAATATTAATACTGCCAGTTAAGTTTTTACAATAAAAAAATGCATAAGTACCTATAGATTTTACTGTTGGCGGTACAGTGTAACTGCCGGTAATTGCCGAGGGACAAATCAATAAGCTGTCTTGAGCATGATTAAACAATATTCCACCATTCGATGAATAACTCGGATTGCCGGCATCCACACTGAATGAAAATAATCCGGTACAACCATAGAAAGCATATTTGCCAATAGATTTGACTGAGGCGGGTATATTCATACTGCCTGACAACAAGTTACAATCGTAAAATGCACAAGATTTTATCACTTTAACAGTAGAAGGAACACTAAAAGTTCCATTTTTTGTACCGGCACATACAATCAATGAATCGACATTTTTGCTGAATAACGCATCGTTATTCGAAGTGTATCTCAAATTTGCAGCATCTACCTGATAGGAACTAATACCTTTGCAATCGAAAAAGGCATACAACCCAATGTAGGAAGTCACATTTGGTATAGTTATTACTCCAGTTAGCCCCGTACAACCATAAAATGCTCCGTCATCGATAGTTGTGATGGTTGAAGGCAGAGAAATATTACCAGTCAACCCAGTACAATAATAAAAAGCATAAGCTCCAATAGTTTTAAGCGATGCCGGAAGCGTGAGCGTACCGGTAAGATTATAACAATAATCAAACGAAGAAGAACCGATATAAGTCACAGTCGAAGGAATTGAAATCGAACCGCTTTTTGATCCGGGACAGATAAAAAGAGAATCCTGATTTATACTATAAAGAATTCCATTAGATGAAGAATAACGGGTGTTGCCGGCAACTACCGAAAAAGCTGATAACCCCCAACAACCATACAATGCATAACTGCCAATTGAAGTTACACCGACCGGTATAGTTAAAGTTCCTGACAGCGCATTGCAATAGTAAAAAGCCGATCCGCCAATAGATTTTAGCGTAAGTGGGAGTGTTACCGAAGTTAATGTGGATTTGTAAGTCAGCGTATTGGCGTTATAAAAAGCACAAAGCGGGAGTTCATTTATCGGATAAGTCAACGTAATGCCACTATAAGTGCCATCAATACCTGTATAAGCTTTGATATTTGCAGCACTTAGATCCAGAGTAGAAAGAACACTAAGTTTATCGCGCATAAAAGCCACATCGCGTGCCTCAATATTTCCTGACACTATCAACGAACTAATTGTACCTGTTTCAGTAGTAGTTATAACTGTACTCAATGTCCCTGCGGTAGTGACATTTACTGTTTTTGTTTGAGCCTGTAAAACCAAAACAGAAAGAATGAATAAAGATAAAAGTGTGATTTTTTTCATTTGGTTATTTCCGGATATTTCAGACTAAAAAAGTCTTTTCGACAAAATGCTGAAAATTCTCTTTGTACTGATCTCCAATAGGGATATATATTTTTTGGTCGAACACAATTCGGTTACGTTCAATTACTTTTACCCGATCCAGATTCACAATAAACGAGCGATGTACTCTCATAAATTTATCTTTAGGAAGCTGTTCTTCAATTACTTTCAGACGAATAAGTGTTGTAATAGGTTTGTCGTTAATCAAATTTATTTGAATGTATTCATTTGCACTCTCAATATATTTGATCTCGGATAAAAGTATTTTTACCAGCTTGTAATCAGATTTTACAAACAGACAGTCCTGTGTAGTTTGGAGTGTTTCCGGTTGTTTCAGATTGAGTTCAAACCATGTTTTTGCTTTTGTAACTGCTTTCAGAAATATAGCATAACTTATTGGTTTGAGAATATAATCGAGTGCATCAACCTTAAAACCTTCGATGGCATACTCACTATATGCTGTAGTAAAAATTATCTGCGGTTTATTTACAAGAGATTTTACAAAATCCATTCCATTGATATCTGGCATATTGATATCTACAAACATTAAATCTACTTCATTGTTTGTGAGGTAGCTTATAGCCTCGAAAGCACTATGACAAAGTGCAACAGATTCTAGAAACGGAGTTTTATCGATATAAGAACTAATTTGCTGGAGTGCAAGTGGTTCATCGTCAATGGCTAAACATTTTATTATCATAAACCGGAATTGTTAGTAGTACTTCAAATGTTTTTTCGTTCTCTATAATATTAAGATTATAATCTTTGACAAATAGTAGTTCAAGGCTTTTGCGGATATTGGTTAGCCCAATTCCGGAATAGCTTTTGTCAAAACTTTCCCGAACTTTTTGTTTGCTGTTTTTTATTACACAGATTAATTGGCTATCTTCTATTTTCAAACTGAAATTTACAAATGAGCTGGTCTGATAACTTACCCCGTGTTTAAAGGCATTTTCAAGAAATGAAATAAATAACATAGGTGGAATCTGTATATCAGGTATTATTTTGGGTACATCAATCGTAATTTTCACTTTTTCCGAAAAACGCAACTGCATAAGCGTAATATAACTCTCGATAAATTCAATCTCTTTCTTCAGACTGGTTTGTCCGTGAGCGGTGTCATAGAGCAAGTAGCGCATCAGGGTAGAAAGTCGTATGATTGCATCTTTAGCAATTTCAGTATTGATATCCACTAGTGCGTGAATATTATTCAACGTATTCATAAAAAAATGGGGGCTAACCTGATGTCGTAATAAAGCAATTTCGGTTCTGAGTTGTTCTTTCTCAAGGTCTTTCCGGCGATCTTCTTCGTTTAGCCATTGGGTCATCATTTTAAATGATGTGCCGGCAGCAACAACCAGAATGGAGATAATCAGATTGTCGGTAAAGGTCATGAAAATTGACTTAGACTCCGGTTGTTCTGGAGCACGAAATCCCATAGGAGGTGGCATTTTGCGTCCCAGTTCCATGGGAGGCATTCCCGGTCCCAGATCCATACGGGGCATGGATAGTGGTTGCGGAGGAGTAATCAACAACTGAATGCCAATAATAATACCAATAATTAGTATTACTGCACTAAGTGTAATTAGTGAATAGGAAAGGTATTTCTTTTTAAAAAGTAATTTTGGAACGAATATGTAGGTGTTCAATAAGAAAATTACCAGAAATGAGAATATTCGTATCCATTCGCCCAATACTTTACTCCAGTCAATGATATTGAATATTCTGTTTTGAAAAAACGGAATTGAGAATATCCCTAACCAGACCATTGCAAATACACTGAACTCTACAATCTTAAAATTGGATGTTTTAGCCTGAACGTATTTCATCTTGTTTAAATTTTTCAAAAAAATAGGGGAAGTAGTTAACTTCCCCTACAAAGATATAGATTTTTTTCTTTATTTGAGATTCTCGGGGTAATTTCAGAAAGCTACAACTTTCAAAAATTGATATTTAATTTTTATTTTTATAAATATCCCAGGCAACCCAGTCAACAATACCTACTGCAAAATAGGCCTGACGAATTGAAGCAAACAATGAACTGATATCGTCGATAGTACTTCCAAGTAGTGCTTTAACGGTAGTTTTGCTACCATCATCAAATGTAATCTGAATAGTTCTATTGTGATTAGTTACAGTTGATTCAGTTGTATTGCTCACATTTGCTGTTGAGTCTGTTACAATTTCAACTTTTGAATGTAATTGTAATACACCGCTAACATATACTTTTGCGCTGTCTAAGCTGGTAGGACCTGCTGTACGAACTATTTCAACGTTACCAATAGTCAAATCATATTGTTTTTCACGATGTCTTGAAGTTGGACTTGTGCGGATAGCAGTATATTTTTCCTGATACAAAATCTGACCGACTTTAGCTATACTGTATACTGAAATAATTGAATCACCACTAGTGTATGAAGTGCTCGCGTCATAACCATTTGCAAAAGTAAAACTGGACGCAAAATGATATCCTTTGGCTTTGCTACTTGACGACTGAATAGCTAAATCGCCAACGTTTGTGCCACTGATTGCTATGTTTGTAGCCATGCCATAATCCCAACCAAGAAAATGATTGAAATGATAATCATATTTAGAAACATCAAGTACATAATTGTTGGTCAATGTAGTGTCGGCAGGGCTAAAACGTAACAATGAATTAGGATTTTTCACTTTCGATTCAGGAAGACGAACTACCATATCTGTACTTGTTCCGGTATTCAGGAAGAAGCGTAACAAATTTGGATCCCATCTTTTGTACAAAGCTGCTTTATAGTCCCAAACACCGGCAACATCAGCCAATAGAATCTGATTGTAAGTAGTATCGAATCCTGCAACAGATTGTTTAACCCCCATCATACCACCTGCTTGACCGTGAGTAGATAAAAGTTGATAACCTATAGAAGAAGTAATAGAGTTCATCGCAGTTTGTAAAGACTGCGCACTTGAAGTAATGGAGCTTTTTAGTGAATTGCTGCTTGCCATATCAGCTTCGGAAGTACAACTCCATGTAATCACACTTAGCACTGATAATGCAAAAAAAATACTTTTTGTTTTCATACCTTTAGTTTTTAAATATTTGTTGGATAATTTCTAATTCCTTGTTTATTATGGCACAAATATATAATTGAAGAATATAATAAAAAAATTGTTTCAGTGAAAAGCTGAATAATTTAAGTAGAATACAGAAATGAAACTACTAAAGGTGATGAATTTTAGCTTCTTTGAAAATTATTTGTTCAAATTGACGAATCTTTTAATGGATTGAAGTATTAGGTTATATCTTCATCGGCTTCCGTATCAATATGGCTGATATCTTCCGGTTCGGCATGGATATATACTTCGCTGCGAGGTATTTTTGATTTGATTTTAAATTCCATTTTGTCGCATACTTCGTGTACTTCGCGCAGACTCAAATCCGGATTAAAATGCACGTTAAACTTGATAAAGGTATCTGCACCGGCTGTACGGGCTTTTAAGTGATGGTATCTCAGCGCTTCCGGAAACTCTTTTAATACATTACGAACTATTTCTTTTGTGTTGGCAGGCGATTTGTCCAGCAATACATCAATTGCTTTTTTGCCAAGCTGGTACGAAACATACAACACAATAACGGCAACAAACAAAGCTGCAATTGAATCAGCATTTTTCCAACCTAAAAACTGATAAGCTATTAATCCAATTAAAACCACCGAAGAGCTCCAAATATCGGTGGAAAAATGCAATGCATCGGCTTCCAATGCCTGACTGTTATGTTTTTTTGCTACACGGTATAATGCTCTTGAACGAGTAAAATCAATAATAATGGATGTTACTACCACAATATAACTCCAGTATGTTACTTCAATATGAACATTTCCGGAGGTCAGTCGGTTTATAGCTTCATATATAATCCAGACACAAGTGACTAATAAAAGAATTGTTTCAACCAGTGCTGATAAATTTTCAACTTTACCATGACCGTAGTTATGCTCTGAGTCTGCAGGCCTGTCGGATACTCTGACTGAGAAATAAGTGATTATGGCTGCTACCATATCCAGTGCCGAGTGTAATGCTTCGGATATAATTCCTAGACTCATGGTCATAAGTCCAATAATCAACTTAAAAATGGTAATAAATACCGCTGCAACTACTGACCCCAAGGCAACTTTTTTCTTTTCTGACATAATGAAAATTTGTTTTAATTGAAAGGTCAAAAATACAGAAACTATTTCTTTTCAAACTGTTTTTTCAAACGATTTTCTACTCACGAACTTAATTTAGAATCATTGAAATTAGCAAGAATGTTCAATCATAATTATTTTGCTATTGCTCAGTTCAATTATAGCTTCATAAAATAAACAGAATGTGATTATTTTTATTCAATTCCTGTATAATTCGGAATATTAATTCAGAAATTTGACTACTTTTGTTTAATCAGAATCTATTTTTTTCTCTGAAATATATATATATATTAACATTAAAAAATGTCAAATAATTAGTAGTAAAACCAATCATTATGTATAAAGATTTTAGACAATTTCTACAACACAATAGTTCGTTATAAAAAGCTCTAAATTAAGCGGCAATTGTGCCCCAATTCCTTAGTTCAGAGATAATAGTTCTATTTTTCTTTAAGTACGGGTTAATCCCGAACCTTTGAATAAATGTTTTAAGCAATAACTCAT
>CAIKVR010000243.1 GCA_903830915.1 uncultured Bacteroidales bacterium | reverse complement strand
TGTTCAATTCGCTCCTGGAGCAATTCGGATATGCCCCGGCGAATGTAATCCTGCTTCGTCATCCTCATTCTCAATTTTTTTAAATTTGTCATGGCTATAGGATTTTAATTAATAATTTATTTTTTTGTTGGAAGTTTATTATTAAACTTTCGACCAACAAAGATAATGATTTGTTTGCAAAATCAAATTATTATTAAGGATTTAACGTTAAAAAGGTTATTTTAATCTAATGTTGTTTATTGTGACTTATTCCAAAAGCAAAAACTGTTCTTTTAAACCCACAGAAAGAACAGTCTTTGCGAGAATTGCATGCGATTTCAGTCTATGGTTTCACTTATACTACCATAACGATGATACTCAAAAGCAATGCTTTGCTCTTTAAGATAATGGAGTAATTCCAACCGTCCTTCAGCAAGCGGTTTAGCGGTAGCAATATATTTGCCTTTTTCTGCTGTTTTGATAAAAAAAGCATTAGGGATATCGTTATTACAGGTTCTGATACGGTCATAGTTATTCATAATGCTCATAAATTCCTCATCGGATTGAACAAGTAATTTAGATTTATTATCAATCACCTTCTTGATATTTACAAGTTTAATGTCATTTGGTTTAATACTGATAGTTAGTGGAGTAGAAGCAATTTTTGAAGCTATGATAATCAGCAGAACTTCTATTAGTGAATCCTTTGGTAATACTCTCAATACCATATTTTTCAAAGGTAGGTAACGGAAAGTATTTCGTTCTCCAATTAAGTAATTTATATCGTTTTCCTGCGAAAATTCATTTTTTATTGCAGCATTATAACTGTTTACAGCAATCAGAAAACGTTTTTTATCTACTTCATTCAATGCTGAAGTAAATGATTCATATCCCGACAATGCCACCGATGAATTTATATCTTCTTTCTCTGCAATATTTACAAAACAAGACACATAATTTCGTCCACCTGCTTTAATACCACCTCCGAATGCCGACAGTTTCATGCCGCCAAAAGGCTGACGATTGACAATAGCACCTGTAATTCCACGGTTGATATACAGATTTCCTGCTTCAATACTGTTTTTCCAAAGTAGTTGTTCGGACTCATCCAGACTTTGAAGACCGGAAGTCAGCCCGTAATCCGATGAGTTTACTAATTCAATTCCATGTTGCAGACTATCAATGCAAACAACCGCAAGGAGAGGAGCGAAGAGTTCATTATTAAACGTAAAACTGTCAGGTTTTACACCCCATTTTACGGTAGGTTTTAAGATGTAACGTTTTTCGTCTGCAAATTCTGGTTTCACGAGCCACCATTCACCCGGTTCAAGGTTATTGATAGCATGGAGTAACTTGTCGTTAGTATTGGTAATCATCGGACCCACGATATTACCCCCATCCCATACTCCACCGGTTTTAATGCTGGTCACAGCATCAATAAGTTTGGTTTTGAAATCAGGATCATTGTAAACCTCTTTTTCGAGAAGCAGCAATGAACAGGCTGAACATTTCTGACCTGCATTGCTGAAAGCTGAGGTTACAATGTTTTGAATAGCATGGTCGCGGTCGCCGCTGGCAGTGAGGATAATGGCATTTTTACCGCCTGTTTCGGCTGATAAGGGACAGGTCGGGTTATTTTCCAACAAACGGAATGCTGTGTCAGTTCCACCAGTGAGGATAATATGTTTGATGGACGAATGTTTAGTAAGATAGTTCAGTGGCTCACGGCCATCCGTACAAACCACCTGCAGCACATCTTTCGGTACACCTGCATCCCAGAAACATTGTGAAAACTCCCATGCCACAGGCAAAGCTACCGATGCAGGTTTCAGAATAACCGTATTCCCACCTGCCAGTGCTGCTGCTACACCGCCAACAGGAATAGCCAGCGGAAAGTTCCACGGTGGAATTACCAGTACAATGCCTTTAGGTGAGAATCTTACTGTTTTCAGTTCGGCAAATTTCAACATGGTGAGCGGGTAAAACCTACAGAAATCTATTGCTTCGGAAACTTCCACGTCACCTTCGGCAAAGGTTTTGCCGGTAATGGCCGACATGCAACCTATCAGATGTCCCCGTTTGGCTGCCAGATTTTCGGCTACCTGATGTAGAATTTCATTTCGCTTTTCGGGAGTGGTTTTACTCCAGGCAGATTTATCAGTTTCAGCAAGCTGTATGATTTCTTTTGTCTGTTCCAGGTTCGATAAACTTGCTTCACAAACGCACACTTCTTCATCCAGACTGTGGTCGAAATAGCGAAGCTTCTTTTCGGTTGTAATTTCTTTATTGCCTATCTGTACTGGAATATGATACGGTTTATCAGTTGTGGATTTTTTCCAGGCTTTCCGGATTGAGTCTGCCCAATCACGGTTCGGCTTGCAATCGAAGAACGTATCGGGTTCATTTTTAAAAGTTGAAAGTTGAAAGTTGAAAGTTGAAAGTTCTTGCTGCTTACTTCTTACCGCTTCTTTACTTCTGTCTTGTGTACGGAAGGATTTTGCTTCTACCAAGTCTTTAAGCGCGAATGCTTCGACGAATTGAGTCTGTAGAAATTCCCATTGTTTGCTCCCGTAAGTGAGGTTGAATGAATAGCTTAGGAAATTATCTTTTCCGGTATTCTCATCCAAACGACGAACCAGATACGATACCGCATTGAGGAAATGTTCGTTTTTTACAACCGGTGTATATAATATTATTTGTCGTCCAAGGCTTTGCATAACCCGTGGCAAGTGATTAGCCATACCTTCCAGCATTTCGAAGGTTACATGCTCTTCAACTCCATTTTTTTTGCCAAGTAAATATGCATAACCCAGACTGAAAAAGTTGTGCGAAGCCACACCCACCTGCATAGCTGCTGCATTTTCAGGTTCTAATGCACGGTCGAGGAGGTGCAGGTAATTGGCATCCACTTCAACTTTAGATCTCAAAACCGGATTTTCCCAACCTTTCAGCGAGGAAATAATGCTTTCCATTTGAAGGTTGGCGCCTTTCACCAAACGCATTTTAAGCGGAGCACCACCATCAGCAAACCGTTTACGGGCAAATTCAAGCAATTCAGTTTGAAAATTCCATGCATCAGGCAGGTAAGTTTGTACCACAATTCCAGCTGAATAATCTTTAAACTGTTGCTGACTTAATACGGTCATAAATACGTCCAATGTCAGTTCAGCATCTTTATATTCTTCCATGTCGAGGTTTACGAATTTGGAATGAGCCGCACCATTCTCGTCTATAAAAGGGTAATCAATGGATTGCTGATAAATTTTAGTCAGGCGTTCGCTCAATTCAAATTTGTTTACTTCGTAATTGAGCGGATTTATCTGCGCATAAATACCTGATATCTTGATGGAAATGTAATTGATGTATGGATCTTTTAGTGCTTCGAGGTAGTGATAATAGCGTTTGTCGGCTTCGCCATTACCTAAAACCACTTCACCCAGCAGATTTACGTTTTGGCCGATTTGCTCTTTCCTACGAACATTCAAATGATGGTTAAGCAATGATGGTTTTTCATTGATGATAACTTTTGAAGTATCTGAGCGCAAACGGTATTTTATTATGGGAACTGCAATTGGGTAGAAGCGATAACCGATAATATTATAGAGTTTGAACAGCAATACATCTGTTTGACTCAAAAACTGTGGAATACCGTAGTGTTTAATTAATATCTTAATTCGCAACGCCAGTTTTTTGTTGTCGTGAATTTGCGAAGTTTCGTCCAACATCTTCGACAATAATGTTTTGTCGTTTGGATTTTGAATCAGAATGGCATATTTCTTTTGTTCTTTTAATTCATCTGCTGTTATTTCTTTTTCTGCCTTGTCCAGAAAATTTTTTGCCCATTCGAGGACTTCCGTCGTGCTTATTTTTTCCATACTAAAATCTCCAATCCCTTATGGGGGCTTATTTTATTGTTATCTGACTTGTAATTCGGTTGAAATTTTCCGAAAGATAAAGCAAAAAGATGAATTTTGGAATAAATATAGAGAAAATATTTAGTATTTATTTTTGACTGGTTTCGTATTAATATTTTTGAATGATATAGATGAAATAATTAGTTGTTTTGAAATAGATTTTCTTTCAGTTTGTTTAAAATTTAACCAAGATGTTGTTTTGAAAAAAAATGATGCGAATGTTTAATTCACGCCATTTTTATCAAATTAAATATGAAATTAATTTCCGGTTAGTCTTTCCACCTCTGTCCAGTTCACTACATTCCAAAATGCTTTAGCGTAAGCAGCCCGTTTGTTCTGGTATTTCAGGTAATAAGCATGTTCCCACACATCGAGCGTCAGAATTGGTTTCCCTTTTATTTCAGCAGATGACATAAGCGGATTATCCTGATTAGGAGTGGAAATAATACGCAGTTTGCCCGAAGGTTCTTTAATAAGCCATGCCCATCCTGAGCCAAACCTGCCAACAGCTGCTTTTTCAAATTCAGCTTTGAAGGCATCCACAGTTCCGAAATTGTCTGTCAATAGTTTGGTCATTGCAGCTGACATAGGCGCTGTACCGGGAGCAGCCATAATTTTCCAGAAAAAGCTGTGATTCCACACTCCTCCACCGTTATTGCGTACTGCTAACTGAATATCAGTCGGTAATTCATTTATATTTTGAATCAGTTCCAAGAGATCTTTTTTATACAGTTCGGGATATTTTTCCAGTGTTTTGTTTAGATTGTTGACGTAAGTTGCATGATGCAAATCATGATGAATATGCATGGTGGTACTATCAATGTATGGCTCCAGTGCATTGTATTTATAGGATAAATCCGGAAGTTTGAACTGTCCGAAGCTTAGCATCGATATGCTGCAAAGCAATAAAAGGAGAGAATTGATTCGTTTCATGTTGTTTGGAATTTGAATGTTTAATTTGTTTTTTTTCTGTTTAATATAACAGTATAATAATCAGGATTGTTTAAAAGTATTGGTTTTATCGAAATGAAAGTGTAGCTTTGTATCTCAAAACTCAAAAATTATGAACCGAAAAGTTGTTATTACGTTTCTATCATTCGCTTTTATTTTTAGTGCTTGTCAACCTAAACGAGAAAACAAGGCGCAAACCAAGCAGAATACAGTCCAAACTGAGAAAAATTCTGAAAACCATGAATCAACTCAGACTAAAAATACTGCGGCTCAAATTTATGCCAAACCAGAAATTCCAGTGCTGTGTTATCATCGTATTGCAGATGGACCTAAAGGTGATTACAAAGTGAGTCCTGCTACTTTTTTAGCTCATGTAAAAATTCTTGCCGATAGCGGTTATCACTCCATTTCGCCTGCACAACTCTATGATTACTTGGTTTTTAATAAGTCTTTACCCGAAAAACCTTTCCTTATCACGTTCGACGATTCGAGGGCTGAACATTCGGCTATTGCAGCTAAGGTGTTGGAGAAACAAGGTTTTCATGGAGTTTTCTTTATCATGACCATTACCTACAACAAAAAGAACTACATGACTAAAGACCAGATTGCACAATTAGTCAAAACCGGACACACAGTTGGTCTGCATAGTTGGGATCATACCATGGCTGTTAAATACAAAACTCCCGAAGATTGGCAAAAAGAAGTAGCCGATCCAAAGAAAAAACTCGAAGCTATAACTGGTGAACCTGTTGACTATTGGGCTTACCCGAATGGCGTTTTCAATCATTATGCGGCTCAGGAACTCAGCAAATACTTTAAAATCTCCTTCGAACTTTCCACCAAACGCGATTCGCTTCTGCCTTTGCAATGCGTTCGTCGTATCATTGTACCTGACATACCTGCTCAAAATCTGCTGAAATCTATGCGGAAAAGCTTCGGAAAGAAGAAATGAAATATTCAAACCGAGGAAAAAAAGAATTTTGAATAAATTTGACAGATATAGATACTATCTTTTTTAGTAAAAAAATGCAACATTTTTATCTGTTATACCAAAATCGAAGATATAGAAATTCTATTATCTCAGGTTTTAACTTCCACTTTTTGTGCCAATTAGCAAATTTTAAGTTACTTACAGTATTAATACAAATAGAAATTTTGTAAAGTTGAATTCCAACTATTTTGGGTTGGAATTAGTTT
>CAIKVR010000242.1 GCA_903830915.1 uncultured Bacteroidales bacterium | reverse complement strand
TAATACTTGCTCTTTCACGCATCGAAGATAATGAATATCAATGAGATGAGCAAATAAATTGGTAACTATTTTTAATCTTTTACTCTGTTAAATTCATAAAATATTCTGTATCATCAACTTAGAGGGGCTGAGTAGTTACAAAAAACAATGGTTTTGTACAATGCTGAGGTTAGTGAAGATGGAAAAGTAGAAATACGATCCGAAGAACTAAAGCATACAGCTGAAGACTATAACCGGTATTTATACATGTGCAGCACAAAAACGCAATTTGCCGGTCCACAAGCGCATGAAATGATTATCGGTGTGGTGCGGTATGTTTCGAAAACGTATATGGCTGATTTTAAGATGGTAGATGAAGCGCAGTTTTGGGAAACGGGGGATAAAGAAATGCTGCTTAAGAACTTTGAATACAATACTGCTTTGATAAATGGTTTTGCATCGACCTTAACTGAAAATACGAAACTGGAAGATGAAGGTTTGGATAGCTATCTGGAAAGAATAATCAGGGAGTTCAGGAAAAAGAAGAAGGATTAAACATAAAAACTTAAAAACTTCATAAAAAAATGACCTCACCTCAACAGAAAGGTCATTTTTATTAGTTACTAAGCAAATCAAAACTTATCGACACAAATTGTCAATAAGTTCTTGGATATTAAGTGAAATATTTGAATTAAATTCTGTATTTTTGCATGAGAATTTAAAAATTAACCATAGAAGGGGGCTGAGCAGCATATCCCTAATATTTCCTTTTTATTTACCAATGAATTTTGATTACCGTTTTCCGTTATTTGATGATATCTTACATGGCAGGTTAAGTCCCTTACTTCAGGACAATGCTGCAAATACAGATTTTAAACAACGTCTGGAGGAGCAGATTATAGAGTCGACCAAAGATATGGGAAGTTATAAATTGAGTTTTATAAAACCTCAACATCCCAAAGCAGAATATTATCGAAGAATGTTGTTGAGTGAGACCTTTCAGTATTGCAATGACCTGCTGGATTATTTGCAGGATAAGAAAAACCTCAAAATCAGGGCGTATTTACGGAATTTAATTTTAGACAAACATCTGACCAGCTGTCTGAAACGATTGGGAGAACAGATAGATTCCTGCCAGCTTTCTCTAAACCTACTCACATCAGCACCACCTTCTGACGTTTCGATAGAAAGCATAAGCAACTGCTATGTATTTCAATTACTGAAAGTATGTGTCAGCAAAGTATATCTGGAGGTTCAGAATGAGTTCGCTGATTTAATAAGTATTCCACAATCGGAATCCATGCTTTATGCTGCCTATCTGAACGAGTTGTCACCAATTCGTACTTTCCTTAGCAAACGACCAGAAAGGGATAAAGTGGAATCACGTCAAAAAGAAACTGTCAATCAAGCCCCAAAAAATCAACCAACATCTCAAGCCCCTGTTCCTGAAGAAGAAAAACCATCAACAGAATTTATGCTGGTGCAGGAAGCAGCCCTGAAATTGAAAGTTAGCGTCAAAACAATTCGCCGACGATTAGAAAGCGGTGAGCTAAAAGGCAAAAAAGATAAAGGCAAATGGTTGATTGATAAAACAGCATTTGAAAGCTATTTAAATACACTTTAACCGGATTAATATTGCCAATTATTAACTACAAACTACCAACTATAAACTATTTATGTCGACCAACAACCTTAGCTTAAACATTCTGAATTTCAGCCATGCAGAGGACCTGCTGACTGTTTACATTAGCGAAAATAAAACAAATAATTGCATTTACCTATCAAAATATGATTGCGAAAGTCTGGCTCATATTTTCGGAAAAGAGAAGGAACTCTTTGCCACGTCCGAACCAACGGAAGGTTCAACGGCAGTTACAAAAGCCACTTCTCCTGAACATTGCTCAGAAGGAGAAAGTCCCTGGTCCTTATCATTTTTGAAGAAATACTATACCCGTTGCCTGACTAATTATTTCAGAGCAAAAGGTTTCCCGGCTCAGACAAATTTTGTTTCGGACACTGAAGTGTGGATTAAAGATAAATCAGCTTATCCGGGCTGTGATGGTTACCGTGTATTTACGCTGAGAATACAATTCAGCAAAACAGAACGGAAACCGGAGCTTTTAGTTGCCATGGGCGATATACGTTCAGTTTATAAAAAATCAGTGAACGATCCTGTGTTCTCGGAAATATCAGAGAAGGAATTTAATTGGGTGTGTTTCCGTAATCAGCTTTATAAGCATGAATTTATGCCTGAAGCAGCCCGACGACATCAGGATGAGGTATTTCCATGTATGAGTTTCGGGTTGATAGATCTATTGAAAATAAGCCATCCAGCACCTGAGAAAAGTAATAAATATTTGAAATATAGTCAGGAAATAGAAATATTCAGAAAGAATTATCTGGAAGAAGAGACCTTGCAAAACTTTATGGCTATTGAAAAAAAATGGAAACAGGTTCAACCTGAACGATTAGCTATTGCGGAAACGAATATGCTCCGTTTTGGTGAAGGAGAGCATGCCGAACCTAAATACGGACTAAAGCAATTCGGACCTAAGGAACTCATAACCGACGAAACTGTTTTCTTTTTTATCCTGCATGTAGATTATAAACCGCTGGCATTTAGCATTAATGAATACCTGGCAGGAAAACGTAGTGAATTTCCCGGTGGCATGAATGGATTTCTGCGAATGAAATACAATACAGAGCCATTTCTAAGTATCGTTTTCAGTGATAAGGAAAATCCGTTGAAGGAAATTGAAGAAAAACTGAATCTCAAAAAAGAACTGTTTGACCCAAGCAAACGATATGTCGCAATGTATCTTTCGCCCTACAGCAAATGGGACAGGTCTGTTCGACATAAAAGTATTTATTACAGGCTTAAGGAAATGCTACTGATAAGGGGAATTGTATCACAAACCATTGACGCCGATAAAACTTGGGGAAAAGACAAGCAAACTGTGCAGGATGGAGACAATATCAAAGCAGTAATTAAAGACGGATTTCATTACAGCCTACCCAATATTCTGACGGCTATTTATGCAAAACTGGGCGCAACGCCCTGGTGTTTAGAGAAGCAGCCAACCGAAGAATTGGTTATAGGAATTAGTGCCTACCGAAGTAAAGACCTGAATAAGAATTATCTGGGAAGCGCATTCAGTTTTACCAATGAAGGACGATTTCAGGGATTTGAATGTTTCAGGCATAATCAGCTGTCTGAACTGGCGGGTTCCATCGCGTTGACTGTAGAGGAATATTGCAACGAACATCAAAATCTATCCCGATTGGTGATTCATTTTTACAAACGGTTAAGCAAACGAGAGCTTAAACCGATTGAAAAAGCGCTGGCTGAACTCGAATTGGATGTATCGGTTATTGTTGTGTCGGTAAACAAAGGTTATTCCGATGATATAGTGGGCTTTGACAACTCAAAACCACATAAGATGCCGGTTTCGGGTACATATTTAGCGTTGGAATACAATCAGTATTTGTTGTTTAATAATCAGTTACAGCAGGGTACAGAAAAAATAAATGACCGTGAAGGGTATCCATTCCCACTGAAAATAAGGATACAGCAATTCTTGCCGGATAAGAATACCGTAATTCAACCAGAACCGGCTGATGCTGTGCAGTTACTCACTCAGGTATGTCGTTTCAGCCAGTTGTACTGGAAATCGGTATCAAGGCAATGGATGCCGGTAACCCTGCGTTATCCGGAGCTACTGGCTCAAATTGTACCTCATTTCAAATACCTGGATTTGCCTGATATGGGCAGAGAGAATTTGTGGTTTTTGTAACTAGAACAAAGTACAAAGAACAAAGAGCCAAGACAAAAGATAAAAGATAAAAGATAAAAGACAAATATGGCAGTTTGAGTAATCAGGCTGCTTTTTTTATGCCCGAAGGGAGTGGACAACAACGGACAACACGGACAATTTTAGTTGTTTTTTTCAGAATCGAAAAATCTGGCATGGACAATAGCGGCCAACGCGGACATTTTTTGTGGTTGGCAAAATAGTTGTAAAATCTGTTGGCGTAGGGCGCTACAGGTTTTATACAACAGGTATTCTTTACGGTCAATAAAGAAAATCGGATTGGATAAAAGAACGATTTGAAACGAAACAGGATTGACCGTCCCGTTTCAGGGAAAATCAGATTGCAACAAAAAAAATGTTTTACCCATATAAAAACTAGAAATCATGGGAAAATTGTATTTAGGAATCCTTGGAGGATTCACAGGAACCGTAGGAACCGTAATTGGTTCAAGTAATCGTAAAGGTGACGATATTATCCGCGCCAAAACAAAGAAAGCACGCAGTGTGAGTAGTGAAAATCAGCTTCAGCAACAGACTAAGTTCGGCATGGTAACCGGATTTATGCAACCGTTGAACTTCTTGCTCAAAAACAGTTTTAAAGTCATGGCAGGTGATAGTATGACATCGTATAACTACGCTTGTCAGTATGCCTTTAAAAATGCCCTGACGGGTGAAGCACCTGATTTTGAACTGGATTACAGCAAGTTACTGATTAGTCAGGGTTCATTAGCCCGTGAAGCTGTGGCAAGTGCACAAAAACTTGAAAATAAAATCTCATTCAGTTGGGATGATATTTCCGAAAATGGTTTGTGCAATCCAAAAGATAAGGCTGTAATGGTGGTGTATAATGTCGATAAAGCTGAACTCAGCTATTCGGATGGTGCTGTAACAAGAGGAAGTAAATCCGGAACATTGGCCTTGCCTTATACCGAAATAGGTGATAATCTGCTGTTTTACCTGTACTTCAGGTCTGAAAATGATCCGACTATTGTGTCAACCAGTCAGTATCTTGGAAGCCTGACAGTCGCTTAGTAATCTGAGTGTCTTTCTAAAAAAAGCCTCTGCATGAATTTGCAGGGGCTTTTTTGTTGAAATGTATGGTAAATTTAATAATATGAACTCCTAAAGATTTAGGAGATGGATTTATACCTCACTCAATTCCAGCCACCGCATGGTTTTTTCGTCAATAAGTTCATCCACTTCGGCATGACGTTGGGAGGCTTTGATAATTTCATCGCTGCTGAGTGTGCCGGAAGCTAATTGATTTTCTATTTCAGCTTTTTCCTCTTCTAGTTGCGGTATTTCTTTTTCCAATGCTTCAAACTCCTGTTTTTCTTTAAAACTCAGTTTACGTTTCGTGTTTTGTGTTTCACGCTCAATGTTTCGCGTTTCATTGTCCTTTGTCTTTGCTCTTTGCTCTTTGTTCCGTACCTCCCTTTCCTGTTCTTCCATCAACTCGTTCCACTCACGGTAGTCGGTGTAGTTTCCAGGAAAATCTTTCAACTCGGCATCACCTTTGAAAACCATCAAGTGATCCACTACTTTATCCATAAAATAGCGGTCGTGGCTCACCACAATCACACAGCCTTTGAATGATTGAAGGTATTCTTCCAGAATATTCAGTGTCACTATGTCGAGGTCGTTGGTTGGTTCATCGAGTACGAGGAAGTTTGGATTGCGCATTAGCACGGTGCAGAGATGCAAGCGGCGTTTCTCACCACCACTCAGTTTGTACACGTAGTTATACTGCGTTTCTGGGGTAAAAAGAAAATGCTGCAAAAATTGCGAAGCCGACATTTTCTTTCCGTTGCCCAGATTCACTTCTTCGGCAATATCCTGCACCACATCAATCACCTTCATTTGTTCGTCGAATGCCAGCCCATCCTGGCTGTAATAGCCAAAAACCACCGTTTCGCCAATGTCGAATGAACCGCTGTCAGGCTTCACTTCACCCAGCAGCATTTTCAGGAAAGTGGATTTTCCTGTTCCGTTTTTGCCAACAATGCCCATTTTTTCGAAGCGGGCAAAGTTGTAATAAAAATTGTCTAGAATTTTCAGGTCGCCATACGCTTTACAAATGTATTTGGCTTCAAAAATCTTAGAACCGAGGTAACTGGCTTTCACATCCAGTTGCACTTTGTCATTGTTTCGGCGCTGTTTGGCACGTTCTTCAATTTCGTAGAAACTTTCCTGACGTGATTTGGCCTTGTGGGCACGTGCCTGTGGCTGACGGCGCATCCATTCCAGTTCTTTCTTGTATAAATTGACGGTTCGGTCGCTTTCGGCATTCCAGTTTTCTATGCGTTCCTGCCGTTTTTCAAGATAATATGAATAATTTCCATTATACTGAAACATTCCCTGATGGTCTATTTCCAGAATATTGGTACAAACACGGTCGAGGAAATAGCGGTCGTGCGTTACCATAAACAACGCCATGCTGGAGCGTTTGAGAAAATCTTCGAGCCATTCCACCATTTCGAGGTCGAGGTGATTGGTAGGCTCATCGAGAATCAGTAAATCAGGTTCAGAAATCAGGACATTAGCCAGTGCCACACGCTTGAGTTGTCCGCCCGAAAGTTCGCCAATCAACTGTTCGAAGTTAGTGATTTTCAGTTTGCCTAAAATTTGCTTGATGCGCGTTTCGTAATCCCAGGCTTTGTGCAAGTCCATTTGCGATAGAATCTCATCCAGTCCGGCATGATTTTCAGTCAACATGCAATGTTCGTAAGCTGCAATGGTTCGCACAGCCTCATTATCAGAGCGCAGACAGGCATCAATTACCGATAATTCTTTCGGAAAATCAGGGTTTTGATCCAGATAACCAATGCGCAAATCGCGACGAAATGAAATCGTTCCACTCTGATAATCCTCGTTTCCTGCAAGGATATTGAGCAAAGTGGTTTTACCGGTACCATTTTTGGCAATCAATGCCACCCGTTGATTGTCGGCAATTCCAAACGATATATTTTCGAAAAGCAGATTATCGCCAAAGGATTTGGTTAGATTTTCTACCTGTAAATAACTGACCATAATATTGTAAAATTTCGCACAAAGATACAGCTTTTTATGCAAAGGTTTTTCTATCTTTGCT
>CAIKVR010000241.1 GCA_903830915.1 uncultured Bacteroidales bacterium | reverse complement strand
GGTAATAAAGATTTAGCAAGTTTCGCAATAGGAATGCTAAAAACTTCAAATGGTAATTACCGTGTTTATGTACTAACACGCAAAAGTGAAATTCAACAACTCAGAATAGAACCCTCTAATGACTAACGATTTCGAACAACTTATTTCATTGTGGTTTGCCGAAGATATCGGCGATGGCGATCACACAACACTTTCATGTATTCCTTCCACAGCTGTTGGAAAATCTCAGTTAATAATCAAGGAAAACGGCGTTTTGGCCGGAGTAGAAGTATCTCGTAAAGTTTTTCAGGCTTTTGACCCAGAACTAAAAATGACCGTTTTTATTAAGGATGGTGCCGAGGTGAAAGTTGGAGATGTGGCATTTGTGGTGGAAGGAAAAACTCAATCGCTGCTGCAAACCGAACGTTTGATGCTCAATATTATGCAGAGAATGAGCGGCGTAGCAACCCGTACGCACGAGTACGTGAAAGTCTTGGAAGGCACCAAAACCCGTGTACTCGATACACGTAAAACCACTCCGGGACTGCGTTTATTGGAAAAAGAAGCTGTGAAAATTGGTGGAGGTGTAAATCATCGTATCGGATTGTACGATATGATTTTACTAAAAGATAATCATGTGGATTTTGCAGGAGGAATTGCGCACGCCATACAACGCACAAAGGCTTATCTGAAAGAAAAAGGTAAGGATTTGAAGATTGAAATTGAAGTTCGCAACTTCGACGAACTGGCTCAGGTAATGGCTGAAGGTGGTGTCGATCGCATTATGCTAGATAATTTTACACCAGAAAATACCCGCAAAGCAGTGGATATTATTGCCGGAAAATATGAAACTGAATCATCTGGCGGTATTACGTTCAGTACGTTAAAAGAATATGCCGAATGTGGTGTGGATTATATTTCCGTAGGTGCTTTAACACACTCGGTTAAGAGTCTGGATATGAGTTTTAAAGCTATATAATTTGAAAAGAAAGATTTTAAGAACGGGATGACTTTCAGGTCTTCCCGTTTTTTTTACAATCCTTTGAGCTTTGAGTAGACTTTCTGATAAGTTGGGGTTGCAATACCATGTTTTCTGCCCAGTTTCAGAACGATTCCAGCAAGCGTATCAACTTCAGTATTTTTTCCAGCCAAAAAATCGCGATGCATTGAAGTGGTTGCTCCAATCGGTAGTTTCTCAAACTGATGGATCAGTTTGTTAATTTCTGAATTATTAATTGAAATTCCTTCCGCATTGGCAATTTTGATAAGTTCAGTCGAAATATCAATCAGGGTTTGGTGCCGTTCTGGGTTTGTCAGTATTTCACCATAACTCACATTAAAATAAGAAGTTAGTGATGCACTAGTTGAAATAAAAAAGAATTTTTTCCAAATTTCTGTCAGAATTGTTGCATAGAATTTTGCTTCAATACCGGCATCGGTCAGGATTTTTTCAAAAACATACAACCGTTTATTGCTTTGATTTTTATAACCAAAGACAATCCGGTGAATATTCCCTGCATTTTCTACAACGCCCGATTCTTTGATTTTAGCCACTATGTAGCAACAACCATCCCACACTTCAGTTTCGGGCAACAGGTTTCTGATTCGTTCGGAGTTGTCAATTCCGTTCAGTAAGGGTAAAATTACTGTATTTGCCATAATCAGAGGTTTTATTTGCTCCACTGTGCTATCGAGGTCATAACTTTTGGGCGACATAATGATGTAGTCAACTGTACCAATTTTAGTTACATCATCCGTTGCCAAAGCAGGAAAAATCTGAAAAGTCTCATTTTCGGTAATCAATGTCAGGCCATTTTCCTGAACTTTCTTTAAATGCTCACCGCGAGCAACAAAGTATATTTCAATCTCCGAATTCTTGGCATATTTTTTTGCCAATAATCCACCAAAATACCCACCTACACCCCCAAGTCCAACTATTACTATTTTTGTTTTAATCATACTTATTCAATCTTCCGTGTCCAGCTCAAAAAACACCCATTGCACGTATGGAAATTCTTTCTTTAGTGCTTTTTCACAGAGGTTTATATTACTAATAAGTTGTTCAATAGTTTCTGTTTGAGCCATTTTGGCTTTGGCTGCAACCATAATTTGAGGTCCGAGTTGCAGAGTGATAAGATTAAAAACGCTTTCAATTTCAGGTCGTGTATCAAGAAATGTTTTTATTTCTTCGCGCACACTTTCATCGGCACTCTGACCAATAAGTAAACTTTTCACTTTAATAGCCACAAAAGCCGAAACTATGATAAGCAATACACCAATTCCAATGCTACCTATTGAATCGTAGACTGGATTGCCGGTTACATAAGCCATAATAACTGAAATAAGTGCAAAGAACAATCCAAACAATGCTGCAACATCTTCGCCAAAAACAACAACCAACTCACTTTGTCGGGTGTTTTTTATCCACTCCCACAGGCTTTGTTTCTTTTTTATTCTTTTTACCTGAGTTATGCAGCCCCAAAGAGAAGCACCTTCTAATATCATACTCACCGATAATACAACAATGGCAATTAGCGGATTCTTTACTTCTTCGGTAGAATGAAGTTTGTGTATTCCCTCATATATTGAGAAGAGCCCTCCCATGCTAAAAAGCATTAATGCCACAATAAATGACCAGAAATAAATGGCTTTCCCGTATCCCAATGGATGTTCGTGGTCAGGTTTTTTTTTCGAGGCCTTTAATCCAAGAAACAACAATCCCTGATTACCACAATCGGCAAAAGAATGAATTGATTCTGCCAACATGGACCCTGAACCGGTTATAACTGCTGTAACCGTTTTGGTTATCGCAATGCCCAGATTTGCTGAAAGGGCAAAGATTATGGATTTTACAGATGCGTCTTGATGTGACATTATATGTTTGATTTATTCCGAAAAAATAGTCATTTCTAAAAAAAATGAAACTCACCATAAAATTGAGTAAGTTTAAAATGCTTATTTAGAATTTATTGAATTAAAGTATTTTATTCAATAAATCTATCAATTTGATCAAATCTTGAGGTGTCTTCAAATTCAAATGATTCAATCTCATTATTTTTTGAATCTCAATTTTATGTTCGGGAAATAGTTTTAATAAATTAATGCGATTTATTTTATCTAACATTGCAAAGTTATTTGATTGTAAATTAATGTAATACAATGGTTTTGGACCAATACTTTTTAAAAGATAATTATGACCATTCAAATAAAAATCTTCCTCACCATCAATCTTAATTTTATGTTGAATATATAAAGATAATTTTCCTTCGATTCCCACTTCGACAAATATTTCAGTTGAAGGATTATTGGTATTTGTGACATTAATTCGTTTAAAATGAATAATATCTGTAGTTGAGTTTTTAAGCCAAAAATCGTTGATTGATGATTTGTCTAATTTAAATTTTCTTAAATTGTTAGTGTTCATCCAAATAACTTCATCTAAGAAACCATTGTACTTCAACTGAATATCATACAACATTGTTCCATTTGCCAATAAAATATCACTTTTTGTCCAGTTAGTATTGTAAAACTGATCTCCTACATATTGAATAAACTCATAATAAGCTTCACCTGTAAGTTTAGACAGGCAAACAGAATCAGAATTTGAAACCTTTACTGTATCCTTTATTTGAGCATTTGTAGAAATGCAAATTGATAGAAACAAAAAAAAGAGAAACCGTTTCATTGTGCTTTAGAATTTTGTTTATTACTAACCTGAATACGTGATGAAGCACTAATTGGAGTTCCATCTTCTGAAATACCTTCAATATTTATTGTAAAAGTAGCCTCATTATCTGAACTATAAAACTCAAAATGATGATCGTGTAATGCGTTAATATTCAAGTCAGGATTCCAATAAAGTAACTGTTTGACAAATGGTATTCTGCTATCTTTTAATGTATTTGGATTAATAAAGATAAAAGATTCTCCAGTATTGTAATTAAATTTTTTTATACGTAAAGACTTAGTTGTGGGTATTGTATGGGTTATTTCATTTGATTTTGTTGTAATTGAAATAATACCTTGAAAAACTAAATCACCAAATGCTCTTTCAACATTTTGAATCTCAATCTTCTTAATTTTATCAGATCCCAAACCAATAATTTT